>NZ_JBFOAH010000008.1:0-263761 GCF_040812055.1 Paraburkholderia suaedae
ACGTTTCGTTGACAGATCCAGACCAAGACCAAGTTGCGTCATCGAAGATACCCCTAAACTTTCCTATCTCCCAGGATAGTCCACCCGTACGTCGACGCCAGGACTTTTGCAGACCTTCCCTAGACGATCACACCGTCGGATTCAAACCATCAGGGCGTCCTGCGAATTGGCATGCGGCATCGCTTCTGATGCCGCGAGATCGTGAGCCGGGTGGCCCCGGCTCACGCAAAGCGGCGTCGCTTCTCGGCGGCTGATGTCATCGAGTTGGCGAATGGACCGAATTCCGCCCGCTTCAGCCACGAGTCGACGAGTGCGTGTGCAGGGGTTCGGTCCCGTTCAACGAATTTCGTAGTCTGCTTTCTTCACGCTGCTTCCTGCTGGTCCAGCTTCGACGCAGCGCCAGTGCAAGCTGCGCGAGTATCAGCAGCAGGAAAACGCCGAGGAACGCTGCGCTGATCGGCTTGTGCACGAAGACGGCAAGGTCCCCATGCGACAGCAAAAGAGAGCGACGGAAATCTTCTTCGGCCATCGGACCCAGGACATAACCAAGAAGAATCGGCGCAATGGGAAAGTCGAGTGCCAGGAAGATTGCACCCGCTACGCCGAACACGAGTACTTCGCCCACTTCGAAAAGGCTATTGTTAGTGCTGTAGACCCCCACCGCAATAAAAAACAGCGCCGTTGGAAAGAGGTAACGATACGGTACGCGCAGTAGCTTGACCCAGACACCGATCAGTGGAACGTTCAGCAGTATCAACAGCACGTTGCCGACCCAGAAGCTGGCGATCAATCCCCAGAAAAGATCCGCGTGTTCGGTAATAAGCTGCGGTCCAGGCTGAATGCCCTGGATCAGCAATGCGCCGAGCAGCAGCGCCATGACGGCATCGCCCGGAATCCCCAGACTCATGGTCGGAATGAAATCGACCTGAGTCTTCGAGTGCGATGCCGCCTCCGGCGCGGCGACGCCTTCCAGCGCACCATGTCCGAAGCGCTCCGGCGTCTTCGATATTTTCTTTTCGAACGCGTACGCAATGAAGGTCGTAATGGTCGGCCCAGTGCCGGGCAGGGCGCCGAACAGGCTGCCGATGATCGTACCGCGCAGCATCGGAAAGAAGGCGCGCTTGAGATCCTGGCGATCGGGCCGCATGTCGCGCAACCTTACCTTGGCGGCGCTTCCCACTACATCCATCCGGTTGACGCCGCGCAGGAACTCGCCGACTCCGAATAGTCCCATGGCGAGTGCGACGAGTTCCACTTTGTCGGAGAGCTCTGTAAACCCGAATGTGAAGCGTGCCACGCCCGTGTTGACATCGGTGCCCGCCACGCCGACCAATAGCCCGACCGCGGTCATGGCGACGCCCTTGAGCTTCGAGCCCTTGCTCATCGTCGCGCCGACCAGCAGGCCGAGCAGCATGATCGAAAAGATGTCAGTCGGGCCGAACTGAAATGCGAAGCGAACGAGTACGGGCGACGCGAACACCATGACCATGATGCCGAACGACGCAGCAAAGAACGACGCGATCATCGTAATGCCGAGCGCCGCTCCGCCGCGGCCTTGCCGGGTCATCGGATAGCCGTCGAGGCAGGTGACGGCATGCGGCGGGTGGCAGGGCAGGTTCAGCAGAATCGCTCCGATCGCACCGCCATACTGGGACCCGTAGAAGATGCCGGCCAGCATCAGGATCGCAGGAATGGGATGCAGCGCATAGGTGAGCGGCAGCAGCATCGAGATGGCCGACAGCGCCCCCATGCCGGGCAGCACACCGATCAGGTTGCCGACCAGCACGCCGAAAAACGACCACATCAGGTTGTGCGGTTCGAGCGCAACCCCGAACCCCTGCCATAGATCCACCAACGATTGATAAAGCATGTCTCAACCCCAATGAACGAGCGGCAACTGGATCTTCAATCCCCACCAGAACACGATCACGCACACGACGCAGACCGCAATCGCCAGCCAGAAAGCGTTTTTCACCATGTTGCGTTGGTCGCCCAGCGCCGATACGAAGACAATCGCGAAGGTCGCGGGCAACAGCCCAATGTAGGCGGCACAAACGATGAAGAGGGCGATGCCAAGCACGATGCAGATCCATCCGCGCCATTGCGGCGCGGCATCGCCCCTTGCGCGCGATGCCGCGCCCGCCGACTGGCCCGTGAACGCGATCGCGATGCCCGTCATGGCGAGAATGACGCCGATCGCGGCGGGGATGAAGCCTGGTCCCATATCGGCAAGGTCGCCGACACCGTAGCTTGTACCGCGCACCGTCGCCGCCATGCCCAGCAGAAACATCAACGCGCCACCGACATAGTCGCGAGTGCGTGGGTTGTGCAGACCTTGCATGTCTGTTTCCTCCTGCGGTTGCTGTTTAGGCCGAATGCGTGTTATTGCGGCTTGATCGCAGCCCATTTGACGACCTTGCCCGCCAGCGCCATCTGGTCCTTGATGAACTGCGCGAACTGGTCGGGCGTATTGCCAACCACGACGAGGCCGACGTCGGTCAGCGTGTCGTGAGCGGCCGGCGTCTGCAGTGCCTTGACAATGCCGGCGTTCAGCTTCGCGAGCACCTCCTTCTGCAGATTCGCGGGGGCGACGAAACCGTACCACGACGACGCCTCGAAACCCGGAACACCGGACTCGGCCACGGTCGGCAGGTTCGGGAAGGCGGGCACGCGTTTGGAGGCCGCGACGCCGAGTGCGATCAACTGGCCGGATTTGATGTACGGCATGGCAGCCGTGAAGGCATCGAATTCGACTTTCACGCGGCCGCCCAGCAGATCCGTGTACGAGTTCGCCGAACCCTTGTACGGCACATGCGTCATTGAAAGATCGGCCATGTGATCGAACAGTTCCATCGCCAGATGCTGCGATGAGCCGATGCCGCCCGATGCATAGCTGATCTTTCCAGGATTGGCTTTCGCCTTCGCGATCAACTCCTGCACGGTCTTGACCTGCAACGACGGATGCGCAACCAGCACGAGCGGCGCGTTCACGGCTAACGTGATCGGCGTGAAGCTCCTGACCGTGTCGTAGGGCAGATGCGTGTAGAGGCTCGCGTTGGCCGCGTGCGTGCCGGGAGACGCAATGCCGATCACGTAGCCATCGGCAGGTGCCTTTGCGACCAGATCGGCACCGATGATCCCGTTGGCTCCCGGGTGATTCTCAACGATAACGGGCTGCCCCCATTGCGCGGTCAATTGCTTCGCGACGACGCGTGCAAGCAAATCCGTCGAGCCGCCCGGTACGTACGGCACGATGATGCGGATCGGTTTGTCGGGAAAAGTGTCCGCATGCGCGACGGACGTCGCGCAGAGCGTGGAAAGTGCCAATGCAGCGAATGCAGCGAAAGCGCGCCGAAGGAATTGCATGTTTGTCTCCTGTTTTTATCTGATATTGGCCGGTCGATGTCGCGACTCTTAAACGTACGCGGGACCGTCGATTACCGGATGAGCCGCAAGAAACGCTTCGTCCAATTCGATTCCCAGTCCCGGCGCGTCGCTAACCACCACGCAGCCGTTGGCGTCGAGGCGGTCGGGGCGATTCGTCAGGCTGTCGCGGAACGCGTTTTCGCGCGCCACGTCGGCTTCGAAGAAACCGCCGTTGTCGATCGCGCTCAGCATGTGGATGCTGGCCGCCATGTTGAGCCCGCTTGCGGATGTGTGCGGATGGATTCGCAGCTTGTACGCCGATGCCATTGCGGCAATGCGAACCCCTTCGGTGATCCCGCCCGTCTTCGAAAGATCCGGTTGCAAGATACGAATCACGCCATCTTCGATCACGCGATTGAACTCGAAGCGCGTAAAGTGGTTTTCGCCGGCGGCAAGCGGAACGTGTCCGAACTGGCTCGCTTCCCGGTAGCTTCGGTGATCGTGCGGCGGGAACGGCTCTTCGAGCCACAGGACGCGATTCGCTTCGAGCGCGGGCATCGCGAGACGCACGTCGTCCATGCTGTAGCCCGTATTCGCGTCGACCATGATATCGATGTCGTCGCCGAATGCTTTGCGCACCGCTTCCAGTCGTTCGACATCGCGCCGTACGGTATCGCCGAAGCGCAGCTTGAGGGCGCGATAGCCTTGCGCGACGAGTGCGCGTGCCTCCTCGACGAGTTCCTCGGCAGGCTGGAAGCCGAGCGAGATGCCGCCCGCGTACGCCCGGATCGGGCTGCGCGATCCGCCAAGCAGCTTGTAGACCGGCCAGCCGACGGCCTTGCCACGAATGTCCCACAGGGCGAGGTCAATGCCGCTCATCGCCAGCGCAGCCGCGCCGGCCATGCCGTGACTGGCGAGCTGGCGGGAGTAGATGCGCGACCAGACGCCGACCACATCGGCGGCATCCATGCCGACGACGAGCTGGCTCAGCGTCGTGTTGATCAGGTGCGCGATGGCGCCCGGGCAACGCCCATGATGCGCCTCGCCCCAGCCCGTCACACCACCGACCGTCTCGACCTTGACGATCACGCAGTCACGCTTCACCGCGCGGCCGATGCCGAGCGTCACGCCGTTTTTGACGGGCACTGACGCGGCATAAGCGTGGATCCGCTCGATGCGGAGGTTTGCGTCGAATTGGCTCATACGGACACTCCGGAATCAGTTACCGCGCTGCCCGCATCGGAGCGTGCAAAATGCTTGCCCCAGACCTCGGGGTTGACCAGATGTTCGGGCCGCTCGCCCTTCAGCAACTGCACGACCTGGCGTGCCGCACCCAGACTCATGCGCGCCGAGCTCTCCTGCGTGAGCGCAGCGGCGTGCGGCGTGAGCACGACATTGTCGAGTTGGTGGAACGGATGGCCGGTCGGCAAAGGTTGCTCGGTGAACACGTCGAGCATTGCACCCTTGATCGCGCGCCGGCATAGCGCGTCGACGAGTGCGGCATCGTCGATCACAGCACCGCGCGACGCGTTGACGAGCACCGCATGCGGCTTCATCAGTTCGAGGCGTTGGGCGTTGACGAGATGACGGGTCACGTCGGTGAGCGGGCAGTTCAGCGAAATGAAATCGCTGCGCGCAAACAGAGTGTCGATATCCACGGGCTCGACGAAGGCCGGCAGTGCGTCGAGGCGCGGCTGCGAGCCAATCACGCGCATCCCGAAACCATAGTGGCAGGCGTGTGCGAGTGACGCACCGATCGTTCCCACGCCGACGATGCCGACTGTCTTTCCCGACAGCTCCGACGTGCTCGCAGACAGCGCGCGCGCCGCGGTCCAGCCGTCCCGGCGCAATCCGCTGTCCATCTCTGCAAAGCGGCGTGACAGCAGCAGGAATCCGCCGATACAGTATTCGACGACAGCCTGCGCGTTGGCGCCCGGCACGTTCGCGACGGGAATGCCATGCGAGCTCGCTGATGCTACGGGAATGAAATCGAGGCCGGTGCCGTTGCGCACTACGCCGCGAAGCCGGTTCGGCTGTTCGAACAGATCGGCGGGCAGTTGCGTGCGCACGACCAGCACGTCGGCGCCGCCTATCATTTTCCGCAACGTGTCGGCCGACGGGTCGGGCGCGACCACCACTTGCGCAACGCCTTCGAGCAGCGAGAGTCCCGCAGCATCGAGCGGCAGCGTGCACAGGACGACAGGCAGATTGGGCGCGGTCATGTTCATGCGATTTTGTAGCGTTCGAGCACTTCGCGATTGATTTCAATGCCGAGGCCGGCGCCCGTCGGCACCTTGACCATGCCTTCGCGATGCGTCAGGTCAGCCGAGCTCAGTTCATCGCGGAACGGGTTGAACGTCTGTTCGTATTCGAGCATGGGTGGCGTCGGCACCAGGCAAGGAGGTGTGAATGGTAGCGATGCGAGGAAGTGCATCGTGGCTGCGAGGCCGATCGCCGTGCCCCATGCGTGCGGTACGCATTGAACCGAATTTGCCTGCGCGAGCGCAGCGATCTTCTTGCATTCGGTGATGCCGCCCGCTGCGCAGACGTCGGGTTGCACGATGTCCATCGCGCGCCGTTCGAGGATTCGGCGGAAGCCGAATTTGGTGAATTCGTTTTCGCCGCCGGCGATGGCCATGTCGAGACTTCGCGACACTTCGACATAGCCATCCAGGTCTTCGGGGGAAATGGGTTCTTCGAACCAATGCACGTCCAGCTTTTCCAGCTCGCGGCCGATATTGATCGCTTGCGGAACGTTGAAGCAATGGTTGGCGTCGACCATGAGCGCGATGTCCGAGCCGATTGCATCGCGCACGGCTGCCACGCGCTCGATATCCTTTTTCAGCGAGCCGAGGCCGATCTTCATCTTGATCGCCTTGAAGCCTTGCGACTTGTAGCCGAGCGCCTCTTCGACCGCTTCTTCGTTGAGGCGGTCCATGTTCCTGAAGTACAGCCCGGTTGCGTACGCCTGCAACGAATTCCGGAAGCTGCCGCCGATCAGCTTGTGGATGGGCTGCCCGGTAGCCTTGCCGATGATGTCCCACAGCGCGATATCGACGCCGCTGATAGACGAAATGGTCATGCCGCTCAGGCCGTAGTCCTTGACCTTGTTATACAGCTCCTCCCACAGCACTTCGACGTCGAACGGGTCGCGTCCGATCAGCGAGGGCCGCAGCAGAGATTCGACGATGGACCGGTTGACGGCCGCTGGCCCGTAGCAATCGCCCCAGCCGACGACTCCGTCGTCGGTGCGGATCTCGACGACCAGCGCGCCCTTGGTCTTATAGATCCATCCGCGGGACGATGTGAACGGCTCGTCGACATTGACGAGCAACTGATGGGCGATGACTTCTGTAATCTTCATGGTTGCGTGTTCGAACGTTACTGATTGACTGACGGGTAGGGTGCGCCATTCGACCACGGCGAGAACGGCGCAGGGATGAGAATCTTGTTTTCCTGATTGAGCACGAGCGGCTGGACTTTCGCGGCGTATGCCCTCCAGTCAGGATGCGCGAGGAGTCGTGAGCGGCGCGCGGCGCGGTCCTGGAGGTCTTCGTAGGCCCACAGATGGACCACCTGATTCAGCACGCCGAGTTCGCTGGTGAAATAGCCCACCAGATTGCCGAGAATCGGCCGCTGGATGGCAAGGCCTTCTTCCTGATACATCCGCACGTACTGCTGGGCTTTGCCGCAGTAGCAGGTATAGATGCGCTCTTCAATGATCATCCGTCGTCTCCAGGGCGTGACTTTGCTATAATCCAGAGAACTATAGAGCTATAGTCCTATATAGGACATACTATGGAGCCGGTGATGCGATGTCAATCGAGGGTAATCACCAGGCTCCCGGGAATCTGATGCGCCCAGTAAAGTGGGCAATGCCCGCTGACGGTTGGGCGCATGAAAGAGACGGATATGGACAACATCAACGATCAAACGACGGTTCCGGCGCTGCGATTGCCGCAGCAAAACGGAGTGCCGAAATATCTGCTGCTGCGTAACTATCTGTCCGACGAGATCGCGAGCGGCCGGCTGGAGTCCGGCGCAAAGCTTCCTCCGGAAGATGCGCTTGCGGACATGATGGAGCTGAGTCTTGGCACCGTGCAACGCTCACTGCGCATGCTCGTCGACGAGGGCAAGCTGGTGCGCAAGCACGGTACAGGCACTTTCGTCGCGGATGGATCGACCATGATGCATGCGCCGTTTCAGCACTGCCGATTCATTGACGAAGCGACGGGTCAGCTGTTGCCGATCTTTTCCAAAGTCGTGCGGCGGCGCGCGGTGAAAGAGCGCGGCCTCTGGTCTACGCGTTTGCTGGCTGCGAGGCCGATGTGCGTTGAGCGGCTGTTTTCGATTGCCAATGAATTCACGATCTACACCCACCTGTACTTCGACGCCGACGTGTTTCCCGAACTGGCGACCCTCGATACGGAAAAACTGAACGGCGCGAATTTCAAGGATTTGCTTGCTCGCGAGTTTCATCACCCACTCACGAAGTTCAGCGAGCAACTTGCGGTACGGGTCTTCCCGGCATACGTGTGCAAGGCCTTGCGTCTGAAGGCGGGGACTTCGGGTGCCGTACTGGAAATCTTCGCATACGACCGACGTGGCGAGGTCGTGTATTTTCAGGACCTTTATATTCCGCCCAACAGCCGTCCGCTACAGATCAGCTGAGTCCGGCGTCGACTAGTGGCAACGAACGAGCCGCAGCGACCGGCGCTTCGTAAGGTTGTGTCGCGTTAAGAAGGATAAGGTGAGCAAGGACCTATGTTGAAGAGGACTGCTTACATCGAGAGAGAATAGAACTGCTCGGCAGCAGTCGAAGCAACGTCATCGTCACACATCTGTCCCTTGCGGATCATATGCGCGATCTCGATGCCGGACAGGATGATGCGCGCACACCGGAAACGAGAGAATCTTGACTAACCGTTGTACGAGGGAGAGCAGATGACGGCGAACGATACGAAGGTGTCGGACACTGGTGCACCCTCGCACGCCGCACCTATGTGGGAACAGGCAAACTGGTCACATATCGAGGCGGAGGTGAAGCGGCTTCAGATGCGTATCGCCAAGGCAGTCCGGGAAGGCCGATGGGGCAATATGAAAGCCATGCAACATCTGCTGACCCGCTCACATAGCGGCAAGATGTTGGCCGTGAAGCGAGTGACGGAAAATCGAGGTAAGAAGGCTCTGTCGCATTAACGCGGGCGCGGTAAAATTCGAGGCGAACGAAAACGCTCTGTCCACACGATGAAAAAGACAATGACGCCACGAACGACGCTTGCTCCGGACATCGCCAAGGTTCTGAAGCGGCTGCACTGTCCGCTTGAAGTAATTCTGCTGTGCGTGCGATGATACGTTGCCTACTCGCTGAGTCTTCGCAATCTCGAGGAAATGATGGCCGAGCGCGACATTTGTGTCGATCATTCGACGGTGCATCGCTGGGTCATCAAGGTGGTGCCACTGTTCGAAAAGACATTTCGTCAGCACAAGCGTCCGGTCGGCAAGAGCTGGCGTGTTGACGAAACCTATATCAAAGTCAAGGGCGCGTTGAAGTACCTTTACCGGGCAGTGGATAAGGCGGGCAACACCATCGATTTTCTGTTCCGGGCCAAGCGGGACAAGGCTGCTGCGCGGCGCTTCTTCGAAAAGGCAATTGGACAGAACGGCTCGCCCGAGACTGTAACCATCGACAAAAGCGGCGCCAATCTGGCCGCGCTTAACGCGGTAAACGCCGAGCGCGAGACGTCCATCAAGGTTCGTCAGATCAAGTATTTGAACAACATCGTGGAGCAGGACCATCGAGCCATCAAACGACGAACCCGACCGATGCTCGGGTTCAAGGATTTCAACTGCGCGCGCGTCATTCTGAGTGGCATCGAATTGATGCACATGATCAAGAAAGGGCAGGTGAAATGTTCGGGCAGAACTTCGCTGTCTGCCGCCCAGCTATTTTACTCGTTGGTTTCGTAAGGTATCCTTCGCATATCCCATTGCTTGACCCGCTTTCCTTTCCGCGACAGAACCACTGAACGCCCAGCGCGTCTTCTAGCGATCGGATCTGGCGGCTCACGGCACCCGGCGTGACATGAAGTTCGTCTGCGGCGACAGTGATGCTCAGGCGTCGCCCCACTGCCTCGAAGGCACGTACGGCGGTGAGAGGGGGCAATCGGTCCATCGCGGGGATTCTGGCATATGCTTGAGATTATCTCAAGCATATGGCGGCACCCGCGCATGTCAAATGCAGCGCGAATCGCGAACTCGCAAACGCTTGCGCCGGCGCCGGCGCCGGCCAGAACGATGGAGCCCGCGGGCGGCAAGTGGCCAAAGGTTTTCTTTTCCCCGCTGTTAGAAATAGTGCGTTGACCGGACTATTGGCGAACCCTAAACTCGTTTTCAACCTGTTCTGTAGGGATGCCATGCTGACCACGCCACAGTTGAGAACATGACTGTCATTGCCACCATAGAAGACTTGCGCGTGCTCGCCAAGAAGAGGGTGCCGCGGATGTTCTACGAATACGTCGATTCCGGCTCCTGGTCCGAGTCGACGTATCGCGCCAATACAGCGGACTTCGGTCGCATGAAATTCAGGCAGCGCGTTGCTGTCAACGTCGAACGTCGCAATCTGAAAACGCGAATGGCCGGCCAGGAAGTGACGATGCCCCTGGCGATCGCGCCCACTGGCATTGCCGGCATGCAACGGGCGGACGGCGAAATATTAGGTGCAAGAGCGGCCGAGAAGTTCGGCATCCCATTCGTTCTATCGACAATGAGCGTCTGCTCGATCGAAGACATTGCGGAACACACGTCCGCACCCTTCTGGTTCCAGCTATATGTGATGCGAGACCGGAACTTCATGGTTCGCCTGATCGAGCGCGCCGCGGCCGCAAAATGTGCGGCGCTTGTAGTAACCGTCGATTTGCAGTTTCACGGCGTGCGAATCAAGGAGATCAGAAACGGACTGTCGGTGCCCCCAAAAATGAACCTGTCCAATCTCGCCGGCCTGTTGTCGAAGCCGCGATGGTGTTTGGATATGGCAGGGACCAGGCGCCGCACGTTCGGCAATATCGTCGGGCATGCGGCGAACGTCAAGGACATTACGTCGATGTCCTCGTGGGTGTCGCAGCAATTCGATCCGACGCTATCCTGGGACGACGTGAAATGGATCAGGCGACGCTGGCCGGGCAAATTGATCATTAAAGGAATCATGTGCGCGGATGATGCGCGACTCGCTGTCGACAGCGGCGCGGACGCGATTGTCGTGTCGAACCATGGGGGGCGGCAGATGGACCACGTGCCGTCCACCATATCGGCGCTGCCGGCCATCGTCGATGCTGTCGGGAGCAAGACCGAGGTTCATATCGACGGTGGAATCCGCTCCGGTCAGGATCTGCTCAAAGCGCTCGCACTGGGAGCGAAGGCGGGATATATCGGCCGATCGTTTCTTTATGGACTGGCCGCGCGCGGTGAAAGCGGCGTCACGCGTTGCCTTGAAATCATCCGCCAGGATCTGGATCTCACGCTGGCCTTTGCCGGCCTTGACGACGTAAAGGCCGTAGATTCCAGCATCCTGGTTGCAGGCACCTATTGAAACGGAGTCAGGCATTCTTAAGGTAGGCGAGTAGCGGAAGGACAACTGGCCGACCCGATCAAGAGGTCCGGCAGACGATGCGAGCAGCACAAAAATGATACGCACCGAAAAAATCAGGAGATAGCAGTAATGAAAACAGAATTGAAAAAAGCACTCGCTATTGCGAGTTTCACGTTGCTGGCCGCTGGTTGTTCGAGTTACGCCGCTGCAGCGGGAAATACCATCAAGATCGGCTTTATCACCGACCTGTCGGGCGACTATGCGGACCTCGATGGCCCCGGCGGCGTCGAAGCGATCAAGATGGCGATCGCGGATGCGGGTGGCAGCGTCAACGGAAAGAAGATCGAACTGCTCGTGGCAGACCACCAGAACAAGGCTGATATTGCGGCCAGCAAGGCGCGCGAATGGTTCGACGTTCAGGGGATCGACTTGTTGGTGGGCGGAACCAACTCTTCGGCTACGCTTGCGATGGCGGGCATTGCCGCTCAAAAGAAAAAAGTCTTTATCTCCGTCGGTTCCGGCACGATGCAGCTGACCAACGAGGAATGCAATCCGTACACCATCCAGTATGTATTCGACACCGCCGCAGTCGCGCGGGGCACGGGTGCGGCACTCGTCAAGCAAGGCGGCAAGTCCTGGTACTTTCTGACGGCTGACCTCGCATTCGGTATTTCGCTAGAAAAAGAAGCGGCGGCGACCATCAAGGCCAATGGCGGGAAAGTTATCGGCGAGGCGCGACATCCGCTAGGGGCATCGGACTTCTCGTCGTTTCTTTTGCAAGCACAGGCTTCGAAGGCTGAAGTCCTCGGGCTCGCCAATTCCGGTACGGATTTCGTCAACGCGATCAAGGGCGCGCACGAGTTTCAGATCAACAGGACGATGAAGCTGGCGGGCATCGTCATGCCGATCAGTCAGATCAATTCGCTCGGACTGGATCTCGCCCAGAACATGTATTTCACCGACGCATGGTATTGGGATCAGAGCGACGCATCGCGCAAATGGGCGCGCCGTTACTTTGCCACGGTGAAAAAGATGCCCGGCATGTTTCAGGCGGGAGACGCGTCGGCGGCGTCGAACTATCTGAATGCGGTCCGCCAGGTGGGCACCGATCCCGACAAGGTGTTGGCGAAACTGCGAGCAACGAAGATCGACGACTTCTTCACGACCAATGGCGTGATCCGTCCCGACGGCAGCATGGTGCACGACATGTATCTGATGCGTGTCAAAACCCCGGCCGAGTCCAGGTATCCGTGGGATTACGAAAAGTGGGTGCAGACGATTCCGGGCGATCAGGCCTTCATCTCCAAGGGCGAATCGAAGTGCGCGTTGTGGAAGTGAGCCAGCAGCGCGACCACGCTCGCATCGCGATCTAGCACGCGTTCATTTTCGGAGAGTGCCACATGATTCGTTTGCGTCAACAGCGGATTCTAGACGCCCATCACCACTTTTGGGATCTCGAGTTCGCACACTATCCGTGGCTGTCGACGGCGGTCGATCCGCATTTTTTTCTTTCGGACTACTCCGCACTTCGCGACCGCAACTATCTGCCGGATGATTACCGCGCCGCATCGGCAAAGTTCACGGTCGTCGGGACCGTGCATATCGAAGCGGAGCGCGAGCGTACCGATCAGGTCGGGGAAACGCGCTGGCTGACCGAATTGAATCGCACCACGGGATTGCCGAGTGCCATCGTCGGTCACGTCTGGTTCGATCAGCCCGAATGCGAAGAACGGTTGCTCGCGCATCTTGAATCGCCATTGTTCCGCGGCGTTCGCTCGAAGCCGGTCTGCGCGCCGAGCCGGGAAGAGATGTCGCCGGGGCGACCGGGCTCGATGCAGGACGAACGATGGATACGGGGATTTGCTCTGCTGGAAAAGTACGGGCTTTCATGGGACCTGCGCGTGCCGTGCTGGCATCTGCACGAGGCGGCGGCCGTGGCGCGCGACTTCCCAGCGACGGCGATCGTGTTGAACCACACTGGATTTCCATGGGACCGCAGCCCGGAAGGGATCGCCGCGTGGCGCAGCGGCATGGAGGCGGTCGCTGCCCATCCCAATGTGTGGCTGAAGGTCTCCGAACTGGGTTTGCCTGCTGCGCCGTGGAGTATCGAAGGGAACCGGCAAGTGGTGCGGGAGGCGATTGAGATCTTCGGCATCGAGCGCTGTATGTTCGGTAGCAACTGGCCGGTTTCCACGTTGCGCGCTTCCTATGAAACGATCGTCGACGGACTCCTGACTATTCTCAGCGATTTTTCGGAGAGCGATCTCGATCGATTCTTCTGCAGCAACGCCGCCAGGTTTTACAGGATCGACGCGTAAACAATCGCGCGCGACGACTGCTGAAACGGGATTTTTTCACATTGGAGTGAATGGCAGTGGGCAATCGAATTGAAGACAAGGTCGCCATCGTGACCGGCGCCGCAGGCGGGATCGGCTCAGCGACGGCAACGCTTTTCTGCGAGGAGGGCGGCAAAGTCGTACTCGTGGATCGCGACGGAGCCGCACTCGATGACGCGGCGGCGAGGATCCGCGACACCGTTCCCGGCGCAACCGTCCTCACGGTGATTGCCGACGTCGCTAACGAGATATCGGCCGCGGATATCGCAGCAAAGACACTCGACGAGTTCGGGCGCATCGATGTACTCGTGAACAACGCAGGCATCCGCAAATACTTGCCACTTGCGGAAGCATCGGAGCAATCCTGGCAGGACATTCTCGGCGTCAACCTGCTGAGTTATGCGTTCATGTCGAAGGCGGTGATCGCGGCGATGCGCGCAGCTCGGCAAGGCAGCATCATCAATATTTCTTCGACGTATGCGGTGACCGGCCGGCCCCGCATGGGCCAATACGATGCTACGAAGGCTGCGATCCTGGCCTTGACCCGGACGCTCGCGTTCGAGGAGACATCTAACGGTATCCGTGCCAACGCCGTATGTCCAGGCTTCACGTTGACGCCGTTTCATGTCGCGAAGGCGCAAGCCAACGGGCAGTCGGCTGAAGATTTGCGTACCGCTGACATCGACGGTTGCCTGATGCGACGTTGGGCCGATCCGCGCGAGGTTGCCTATCCGATTCTTTGGCTGGCGTCGGACGAGGCTTCGTATATAACCGCAAGCACGTTGATGGTTGACGGCGGCCGTCCGGTCGTCTAGCGACTACGCATTCTGTGGCGGCGATGAACTGAACGTGCATCAGTCATTGCCTCGTGATCCGTCTTCAGAGGAGCTGGTATGTCTGATTTCATCAAGGTCGAACGCAGCGGAGCAGTGGCGACGGTCGTGCTCAACCGGCCCGAAAGGCTTAACGCGGTATCAAAGCCAATGTGGAAAGCGATCGACGTGGCCTTTACCGCGTTGTCGTCCGACGATTCTTTGCGCTGCATCATCGTGCGTGGCGCGGGTGACAAGGCGTTCAGCGCCGGGGCCGATATCTCGGAGTTTGAAACCGATCGATGCGACAAGGCTCGTGCCGCTGAATACGGCCGTGTGGTTCACGCAGCGGTCGCCGCGATGGAAAACTGCCGTCATCCGATCGTCGCGCAGATTCACGGCGTGTGCGTTGGCGGCGGCCTGGTGCTCGCCGCGCTATGCGACATCCGCATCTGCGGGGAGTCGAGCCGCTTCGGCGCGCCGGTAAAAAACCTCGGGTTGGTCGAAGCGTACGCGGAGATGGCGCCGATGATCCGCCTCACGGGTCCCGATGTCGGACTAGAAATCCTGCTGGAGGGCCGTGTGTTCGGCGCCGCCGAGGCAAAAGAGAAGCGACTGGTGTCGCGCGTGGTCGCCGACGACCGGGTCGCAGAGGAAGCGTGGGCAACGGCGCAGCGGGTGGCGGAAGGGGCGCCCCTGGCCGCGCGCTGGCACAAGAAATTCGTGCGCCGTTTGGCGGCGCCCGTGGCCATCTCCGATGCCGAATACGACGAATGCTTCGTCTGCTTCGACACGGAGGACTTTCGCATCGGCTATCGGGCGTTTCTCGCCAAGCAGCGTCCCGACTTTGTCGGTAGATAACCCCTAATGGAACGAAGGAAACCATGACAACGAATTCCTCACACCCCGGACCGCTTGCCGGAATGCGGGTGCTAGAGCTGGCCCAGATCATGGCGGGGCCCACCTGCGGAATGATGCTGGCGGATATGGGCGCTGACGTCATCAAGGTCGAAAAGCTGCCTGGCGGCGACGACTCGCGTGGCTATGGCGAACCGCGCGTGAACGGCGTGTCGGCGGCCTTCATGGTGCTGAACCGGAACAAGCGCGGCGTGGCTGTCAACCTGAAGCACGCGCAAGGCAAAGAGATCCTGAAGCGAATGGTGGCCGACACAGACGTGTTGATCGAAAACTACCGGCGCGGCACGCTCGAGAAGTTCGGGCTTGGATACGACGTACTGTCCAAAATCAATAGCGGCCTGATCTATTGCGCGATCTCGGGCTATGGACGGGACGGGCCATACGGAGATAAAGGCGGCTTCGACCTGGTGGCGCAAGGCTTCTCCGGCCTCATGTCGGTAACCGGCGAGCTCGGCAGACCGCCGGCCAAAACCGGTAATTCGATCGCGGATATCAATGCCGGCGTGCTTAGCGTGGTCGGCATCGCGGCCGCCTACGCGCATAAGCTGAAGACCGGCCAGGGGCAAATCGTCGACACCTCGCTGATCGAGGCGGCACTCCAGCAAATGTACTGGCATGCGGCGATCTACTTTGCCACCGGCAAGTCGGCCGGTCCGACGGGTTCGGCTCATCTGCTGACCGCACCGTATCAGGCGTTTCGTGCAAGCGACGGATGGATCAACATCGGTGGGGCAAATCAGGCGAATTGGGAGCGTATTGCCGATGTGCTTGAGCGTCCGCAATGGCGAGCCGATCCCCGGTTCGCCACCAATATGGCGCGAATGGAAAATCTCGAGGTGCTGGTTGCCGAGATGACGGGCGTTCTTGTCACGCGTACCCGCGACGAATGGATCGCGGCTTTCGATAAGGCGGGTGTGCCGGTCGGTCCCGTGCATACGGTGGAAGAAGCGCTCGAGCATCCGCAAACGCTGGCGCGCAACATGGTGGTCAACCTGGTGCATCCGCAGGCCGGACCGACGCGCGCGCTGGGCTGCCCGGTCCACTTTTCGGAAACACCGACGCAGATCACTCGTCCGTCGCCGTTGCTCGGCGAACACACGCGTGAACTGCTGCGCGAATACAACTATACCGATGACGAAATCGACGCTTTCGTGGCTGACGGCGTCGTGGAGGAGGCGGCCGCGTTGACGACCTGAAAAACGCGTTGCGCGGTCAGCGATGTGGATGGGTACCTGTTTGAATTAATTAGGAGGACGTATGCCAAAACTATTGAGCCAGACGGAGATCGACCGTTATAAGGAAGAAGGGGTGCATTTTCCGGTGAAGGCTATGACGCCGGCCGATGCGGGCAATCTTCTTACGCGCTTCATGGATCTGCAGGAGCGCTATGGCGCGAAGATGTCGCGCAACAACAATCAGTTGCACAACTCGCACATGCTGGTGACCTGGCTTGCGGAACTCGTACGCCATCCGACAATCCTCGACGCGGTCGAAGATATTCTCGGTCCGGACATTCTGTGCTGGAACTCGCAGTTCTTTGCCAAGAAGCCCCACGATCCGCGCTTCGTGTCCTGGCATCAGGACTCCACCTACTACGGCATGTCGACCAACGAAGTGCTGACCGTATGGCTCGCGCTGACGCCAAGCGTGGTCGAGAACGGCTGTCTGCGCGTGGTGCCCGGCAGTCATAAAACGCAGGTGCCGCATATCGATACCTTCGACGAAAACAATTTCCTGACCCGTGGCCAGGAAATCGCTGTCGAGGTCAACGAAGACGATGTGGTGGACGTCATCCTGCAGCCGGGCGAAGCGTCGATTCACAATGTGCGGCTCTTTCACGGCTCCGAGCCTAACAAAGCCGACTTTCCCCGAGTCGGCTTTGCGATCCGCTATATCCCCGCGCACGCTTACCAGACTACTGGTTTGCCCGACAGCGCGACGTTGGTGCGCGGCGAAGACAGGCACGGTAATTTCGTCCTCGCGCCGGCGCCGGAATCCGACTTTCATCCGGACGCGATGGCGCGCCACGCCGCTGCTGTCGATATGCAGCTGCAGATTCTGTATGCAGGCGCGGCCGAAGCGGGCAAGCGCGCGACCGCACCGGCGCAATAGCCGGTCCGCCGCAGGCGGCGTCTAAACGCAACGCAATGCAGCGCAACGGGGCGACGTCGCCGACGCCACACGGTATAAACGAACAACTGGAGCAACCAGTGGTCGACATCATTCTCGAGACGCGAAACCTGACCCGGCATTTCAACGGATTTACTGCCGTGAATGATGTCAGCGTCAAGGTCCGGCGCGGACATATTCATGCCCTGATCGGTCCGAACGGCGCCGGCAAAACGACGTTCTTCAATTTACTGACCAAATTCCTTACCCCGAGCTCCGGCGCAATTGTATTCAAAGGGCGCGACATCACGGCTGCCACACCCGCGCAGGTCGCTCGACAAGGCGTCATTCGCTCGTTTCAGATCTCCGCGGTCTTCCCGCATCTGTCGGTTCTCGACAACGTGCGCATTGGCTTGCAGCGCGCGCTCGGCACGTCGTTTCATTTCTGGCGCAGCGAACGCAGCATCGCTTGTCTGAACGATCGCGCCATGGACCTGCTTGCGTCGGTGAATCTGGTCGCGTTCGCGCACGATATCGCCGCTGATTTGCCGTACGGCCGCAAGCGTGCGCTCGAAATTGCGACGACCCTCGCCATGGACCCGGAACTGATGCTTCTGGACGAGCCGACCCAGGGAATGGGACACGAAGACGTGGACCGGATTGCCGAGCTGGTCAAAAAAATTTCTGCGGACCGCACGATCCTGATGGTCGAACACAATCTCACGGTCGTCGCGGGCATTTGCGACAGGATCTCGGTGCTGCAACGCGGCAGCGTGCTGGCCGAAGGCACCTATGCCGAAGTTTCCGCGGACGAGCGCGTGATTGAAGCTTATATGGGGAGCGGCCCACAGACGCTCTTGGGGGTGCACTGATGCTGGATATCGATGTCCGTTCGGCCGCATCGCGCGGTGCGACTCGAGTTTCGGACTATGCGCTCGACGTATCGAATCTCGATGCCTGGTACGCTGAGTCGCACATCCTGCATAACGTCCGCATGCAGGTGAAGCATGGCGAAGTGGTCGCGCTGCTTGGACGTAATGGCGCTGGTCGCACCACGCTGCTGCGGGCCATCATGGGGCTGACGGGAGCTCGCGAGGGTTCGATCCGGATCAACGGCACGGAGGCAATCAATCTTCCGACCTACAGCATTGCACATCTGGGCGTCGGCTATTGCCCGGAGGAACGAGGCATCTTCTCGGGACTGTCGACAGAAGAGAACGTGATGTTGCCACCGCCGCTTTCCAAAGTCCATGCGGGCATGACGCTCGAGGAAATCTACGCAATGTTCCCGAACCTCGCGGAGAGAAGAGCGAGCCGGGGAACGCTTCTCTCCGGTGGCGAGCAGCAGATGCTGGCGGTTGCGCGGATCCTTCGCACTGGCGCGAGACTGCTGTTGCTCGACGAAATCTCCGAGGGTTTGGCGCCGGTTATCGTGCAAGCGCTCGCGCGAATGATCGTCACGCTCAAGTGTGCTGGCTACACCATTTTGCTGGTGGAGCAGAACTTCCGCTTCGCGGCGCCGTTGACCGACCGGTTCTACGTCATGGAGCACGGGGAGATCGTGGAGTCGTTTGATGCGTCGGATCTTCCGTCGAAGATATCCGCGTTGCACACATTACTCGGCGTATAAATGAAAGGACGAATATGTTCGGCATGCCGCTACCGGTGATTTTGAGCCAGTTGCTCCTTGGACTGGTGAATGGCTCGTTTTACGTAGTACTCGCGTTGGGACTTGCAGTTATCTTCGGGCTGCTGAATGTCATCAACTTTGCGCACGGGGCGTTGTATATGCTGGGCGCGTTCGTGGCATGGATGGGTCTCAATTATGTGGGTGTGGGCTATTGGACAATGTTGTTCGTCGCGCCAATACTTGTGGCCGCTTTGGGGATGATCGTGGAGCGTGTGCTGTTACGGCGGCTCAACAAGCTCGATCCGCTTTACGGGTTGCTGCTGACGTTCGGTCTCTCGCTCATGGTGGAAGGGCTGTTCCGGTCGGTCTATGGCGTGTCTGGAGAGCGCTACGCGGTTCCGCCGTCACTGTCTGGCGTATTCGATATCGGCTTCATGATCCTGCCGGTCTACCGTGCATGGGTTGTCGCTGCATCCCTGTTCGTTTGCTTCGGCAGCTGGTTCCTGATCGAGAAAACGCGCCTCGGTGGCCGTTTGCGCGCGGGCACGGAGAACCCCAAGCTGGTGCAAGCGTTCGGTATCAACGTGCCCCGCATGGTGACGCTCACCTACGGATTCGGTGCATTGCTGGCAGCGTTTTCCGGTGTGCTCGCGGCGCCGGTGGTCCAGGTCTCTCCGTTGATGGGCTCGAACCTCATCGTTATTGTTTTTGCGGTCGTCGTTATCGGCGGAATGGGCTCGATCGTTGGCGCCATCGTGACGGGACTCGGTCTGGGCGTGATCGAGGGTCTGACACGTCTTGTCTACCCGCCGTTATCAGATGTGGTGGTGTTTATCGTCATGGCGATTGTGCTGATTTTCCGGCCTGCAGGCCTGTTCGGAAAAAGAAACTAGGAGAGGCGCGAAATGGATATGAAGTTCAAGTACGCGATCATGCTGGCAATCGCGTTGGCCGCGCCGGCGGTAGTTTATCCTGTGCTACTGATGAAAATGCTGTGTTTCGCGTTATTTGCGTGCGCGTTCAATCTGTTGCTCGGATTTGCAGGCCTGCTGTCTTTTGGTCATGCTGCATTTTTCGGGGTCGCCGGTTATGTGTTCGGCTATCTGGTCGGCCCGAGGGGTTGGCCGCTCGAAGCGGCACTGCTCGCGGCGGTCGGCGGCGCGGCCGCGATTGGCGCTGTAATGGGCGTGCTGGCGATCCGCCGGCAGGGCATCTATTTCACGATGATTACGCTGGCACTCGCCCAACTGGTGTATTTCGCGTGCCTGCATGCGCCTGCAACCGGTGGAGAAGAGGGCATGCAGGGTGTGCCGCGCGGACATTTTCTCGGCCTGATAGACCTGTCGAACGACACGATTTATTATTACGTGGTGCTGGCGTTCACGGCAGGCGCCTTCGCGTTGATCTTTCGGATTGTGCATTCGCCGTTCGGCAAGGTTTTGAAGGCCGTCAAAGAGAACGAGCCGCGTGCCATCTCGCTGGGTTATGACGTCGACCGGTACAAGCTGCTCGCGTTTGTTCTTTCCGCTGCGTTGTCGGGTCTTGCTGGCGCATTGCAGGCGGAAGTGCTGGGTTTGGAAACGCTAACAGACGTGCATTGGGGCACCTCGGGTCTCGTGCTGCTGATGACGCTGATCGGCGGGGTCGGCACGATGGACGGTCCGATCATCGGCGCGGTGCTCATCGTCGCACTTCAGAACAAACTGGACAGTCTCGGCAACTGGCTATCGATGCTGACAAATATCGACTGGCTCAGGTCGCTCGGCGAGTCGGTCACTATCGTCACCGGCTTTCTCTTCGTGGTCTGCGTGCTGGCATTCAGGCGCGGGATAGTAGGCGAAGGCGCTGCGCTGATGCGGCGCTTGCATGGCAACACCAGGCGCGGGCGCGCGCAGCGCTCGAAGCTGTCCATGCAGGAGCCGCAGCGACGGTGAAGGCAGACGGGGACTGCGCCCAGCGCGGGATTGTTCGGCTCGGCGGCACACAAGACTAGCTGTTGTCTGCCGCGACCTCGTGATGGAGCCAGGCCACGAACTGGAGAATCGAAGTGTCGGCCATCCGTGACTCGGGGTAAATGACGTAGTACGCAAACTCGACCGGCAGGCTGCGCTCAAACGGCCTGACCAGAACTCCGCTAGCGAGGTCGTCCGTTACCCAGCTGTTCTTGACCAATGCCACACCACGCCCGTCAATCGCTGCGTTGATGACCAGATGGCTGGGCGAAAAGGATGGGCCGCGGGTGGCATCCACGCCTTCCACGCCAGCCGAGCGCAGCCAGGTGGCCCAGTCCGGGTTGGTGCTGCCGTCGCTGTACGTGCTTTCGTCGTGCAGCAGAGTGTGATGTTTCAGGTCCTCGGGCGTGCGCAGAGGATGTTCCCCTTCCAGTAGCGCGCGGCTACAGACAGGGAAAACCTCGACGGAAAGGCATCGCTCGGAATGGAAACCCGGATAGACGCCCTTGCCGAACCGGATGGCGAGGTCGAAATCGACCCTGGCGAAATCGATAGGCTCGGCGGATGTCGTGACTTTCGTGTCGAAGTCGGGGCATGCCTTCAGCAGCCGCTCAAGGCGAGGCAAAAACCATTTCACCGCGAACGTAGGCGGCATGCTGATCTTCAGTGTCGGCCGTTTCCGTTTTTGATGAAGCAGATGCGTTGCTTCGGCGATCTGCTGGAAAGCACCTTGGATTGCAGGAAGATAGCCTTTGCCCGCATCGGTCAATTCAAGCGATTTCGGCCTGCGGTGAAACAGCGGAAAACCCAGTGCATCTTCAAGGAGCTTGATCTGCTGGCCGACGGCCGCAGCGGTCACGCAAAGCTCCTCCCCCGCTCGCGTAAAACTGAGATGCCGGGCGGCGACTTCAAACGCTCTAAGCGCGTTAAGAGGAGGGAGCGGCCGTGACATTGAAATCATCTCTTCGTTTCGTTCCAAGCGTGACATTATCATAATGCATATGCAGTAAAGCGCGCGGCGCAGCACGCAATCGCAGCACGTAACGTCTGGAGAAACGAAGCGGGCTCCGCCTCAGGCGGATGGGCGCGGGTCCCCCGAAACCGGGCCGTGCTTCAGCAGGTCGAGTGCGACGTCGACGATCATGTCTTCCTGCCCTCCGACCATGCGGCGGCGGCCCAATTCCACGAGGATATCGACGGTTTTCAGACCATACGTCGCGGCGGCGGACTCGGCGTGCCGCAGGAAGGAAGAGTACACGCCCGCATAGCCGAGCGCCAATGTCTCGCGGTCGACGCGGACTGGCCGGTCCTGCAGCGGGCGCACGATGTCGTCGGCAGCGTCCATCAGCTTGTAAAGGTCGCAGCCGTGATTCCAGCCGAGCCGCTCGGCGGCGGCAATGAACACCTCGATCGGCGCGTTGCCGGCGCCGGCACCCATGCCTGCCAGACTTGCATCGACGCGCAGGCATCCTTCTTCGACCGCCACAATCGAGTTCGCGACCCCAAGGCTCAGATTATGATGAGCGTGCATGCCGGTCACCGTCTCGGGCTCGAGTACGTCCTTGAACGCAATGAATCTTTCGCGCACGTCGTTCATGCTGAGCGCCCCGCCCGAATCCACTACGTAGATGCAAGTCGCGCCATATTTCTCCATGAGCTTGGCCTGTTGCGCGAGACCCTGCGGTGTGTTCATGTGACTCATCATCAGAAAGCCAACGGTGTCCATACCGAGATTTCTGGCCGTTTCGATATGCTGCCTGCTGACATCGGCCTCGGTGCAGTGAGTGGCGACGCGCACCACGCGCGCGCCTGCCGCGTAGGCGGACTTCAGGTCGTGCACGGTGCCGACGCCTGGCAGAAGCAGGGTAGCGACCGTTGCGTGTTTGACGGTTTCCGCCACCGCCTCGATCCAGGCGAGATCCGTATGCGCGCCGAACCCGTAATTGAAACTCGAGCCTGCCAGGCCGTCGCCGTGTGCGACTTCGATGGAGTCGACTTTCGCCTCATCGAGAGCGCGGGCAATATCCCTGACCTGCTTCAGGCTGTATTGGTGACGAATAGCGTGACTGCCGTCGCGCAAGGTGACGTCGGAAATATAGAGTTTTTTGTGCTTCACGATTGATTTCCCATTCCTGTCATGCGATTGCCGTGCCGGTGCGTGCAATGCCGCTCGCGACGCGCTCCGCAGTGGCGAGTGCCGCGCTGGTCATGATGTCGAGATTTCCGGCGTAGGCGGGCAGATAGTGCGCGGCGCCTTCCACTTCGAGAAATACGCTGACTTTCAGGCCGGAAAGCGGTCCGATGCCCGGAACGTTGACGGGTTTCGCCGCATCGATCAACGCGAACTGCACCTGTTGATTGAGGCGGTAGCCCGGCACATAGGCCTGTACATCGCGAACCGTCTGCGCGATCGAATCCGCGATGCGGGCCTGGGTGCGCGCGATGTCGTCACCTGGCTCCGCGAGGCAAAATACCGTGTCGCGCATAATCAGCGGCGGCTCGGCCGGGTTGAGAATAATGATGGCTTTACCCCGCCGCGCACCACCGACTATTTCGATTGCTCGTGAGGTGGTTTCGGTAAATTCGTCGATGTTGGCCCGGGTGCCCGGTCCTGCCGACTTGCTCGCGATCGAGGCGACGATCTCGCCATAGTGAACTGGCGTCACGCGCGAGACCGCCCAGATGACAGGAATCGTCGCTTGCCCGCCGCATGTGACCATATTGAGGTTGGGGTGATGCACGTGCGTATCGAGATTGACTACCGGCACACAATACGGACCGACAGCCGCCGGCGTGAGATCGATGATACGGATATCGGGCTTGTGGCTTCTCAGGCATGCTTCGTTCCTGATATGAGCCGACGCGCTGGTCGCATCGAGCACGATGCCGATATCATTGAACTCGGGCATGCGAACGAGACCTTCGACGCCGGCCGACGTGGTGCTCACGCCCATGCGAGCGGCGCGGGCCAGTCCGTCCGAGTCGGGATCGATGCCGACCATCACGCTCATAACGAGATCCTGGCCGTACCTGCGGATCTTGACCATCAGATCGGTGCCGATATTTCCAGAACCAATAATGGCGACTTTTGTTTTTGACATGTGTTCCCCAAAAGAATGGATGGCGAAGCGGGATTACGTATCTCTCATGCGAGAAGCCATCTCCGTCGCGCCAACCTCGATTGATTCGCGACCATGGTCAACGGCGTATCTGTCCCCTAGTCCAGCAGACTAGGCCCGAGCAGGTAGCGCAACAAGCGAGTTTTTCTTCGGAGCGGATAAAGTATTTCTAAGCCCACTGCGAAAGCGCAGGAAGCCTGTCGCGTCGAGTCCACGCTCGACGCCAGGGCAACGCGATACGCGGCAAAGAACGGAGCTGCTCTTTGCAAAGGCAAATGTCGAGCGTGAACCGCACCGGATTTTGTGGAGGCGCCAACTCTTGAGAGAATGGAGCCATGAACAAGAAGGCAACCAAGTTTTCCCCGGAAGTGCGCGAGCGTGCAGTGCGCCTGGTGCGCGAGCAGCGTAGCGAACATTCATCGATGTGGGCGGCAGTCGAATCGATTGCGCCAATGATCGGCTGCACACCGCAGACGTTGCATGAGTGGGTCAAGCGTGACCAGGTTGACCAAGGTGAGCGCGATGGCGTGACCACAGAGGAGCGCGAACGCCTCAAGGCCCTGGAGCGCGAGGTCAAGGAACTGCTTCGTGCCAACGAGATTCTCAAGGTAGCGAGCGCGTTTTTCGCCCAGGCGGAGCTCGACCGCCGTTTCAAATCCTGAAGGCCTTCATTGATCAGTATCGCGACACCTTCGGGGTCGAGCCGATCTGCAAGGTCTTGCGGATTGCCCCGTCGGGCTACCGGCGACATGCGGCACAGCTTCGAGATCCATCCAGACGCTGCGCCCGCGCGAAACGCGATGAGATTTTGCAACCGGAGATCAAGCGCGTCTGGCAGGCCAGCATGCAGGTCTATGGCGTGCGGAAGGTCTGGAAGCAGATGAATCGGGAAGGTATTTCGGTAGCCCGCTGTACGGTCGCGCGCCTGATGAAACTGCAAGGTCTGCGTGGCGCGGTTCGCGGCAAGCGGGTTCGCACGACGATTGCCGATGCGAGCGCACCTCGCCCGCTGGACCGGGTCAACCGGCAATTCAAGGCGCAGCGACCGAATCAGCTCTGGGTGTCGGACTTCACCTATGCCTCGACATGGCAGGGTTGGCTTTACGTCGCATTCGTGATCGACGTGTTTGCTCGCCGTATCGTTGGCTGGCGCGTCAGTTCGTCGATGACCACGGACTTCGTTCTGGACGCACTTGAGCAGGCGCTGTATGCGCGGCAACCGGGCGACGACGGGACACTGATTCATCATTCGGACAGAGGATCGCAATACGTCGGCATTCGCTACAGCGAGCGTCTGGCCGAAGCAGGCATCGAGCCTTCCGTCGGCAGCCGTGGCGACAGCTACGATAACGCGCTGGCTGAAACCATCAATGGTCTGTACAAGACGGAGCTGATTCATCGGCGCGCCCCGTGGAAAACGAGGGAATCCATCGAGCTTGCGACACTGGAATGGGTGGCCTGGTACAACCATCATCGGTTGATGGAACCGCTGGACTATATCCCTCCTGCCGAGGCTGAGGCAAACTACTACAGGCAATTCAGAAATGCCGCCGACGTCACCGCATTAACTTAAACCAACCGGCCTCCACGATTTCCGCTGCGATTCAAGCGACAATATGGCGAGTCGAAGGGAGTGCCTCAACAGCAAGTCGATTGGTTCGACGGTGTCTGGAATGACTTGACGACCACGGTTAGGGCTTCGACCGGTTGACCGGTTGTTGCGCCCAGACGAGAGACAATGCTTGGGGGCTCTGTCAAGTTGGCGGGCGCAGGCTACCTGTGTGGATCAAGAGTAGTTATCCTTACCAGATAACTTTCTTTGCTGCTGCAGTGACAGTCCATCCATGCCATATGGCGAAGCGTTCCTGGAGTACGGCGCGATGGCATGCCGCGCTCATTTGATGTCGGGGCAACGCGAAGTGCTGCCGGATCACGCCGAAGCATGAAAGAAACGCCTGCGTGCGACGCGCATCGCGAAAGCCGCACATCTGGCGTTCGCGCCTGCGGGTCGGCTGGTGGCTGTTCTCGGCACGGTTGTTCAGTGTGCCTTGCAAAGGCACGATCGATTGGTCGGTGCAAATCCGACCGGCCAACTCTCGCTTCGGCCGGAAGGCTCCGGTGCAAATCGGAGGATAGGGTAAGCTGGGGATTTGACGAGCGCGAGCGGGCTATGAGTAAGCTGACAGACATCGACAGGCTGTTCAACGGCCGTCACTTTGACCGCGAAGTCATCGTCCTGTGTGTGCGTTGGTACCTGCGTTACAAGCTTAGCTTTCGAGACGGTAGTGGTGCAATCTCGGTAGGCGACCGAGAAATCGCCCATATTTCGGATACCTCAACGAGCTGAAATAACCGCCATCCAGATCGAGGGCAAAGTGGTGTCTTTGAGGTGTATGCTGGTGAGATCGAACTGGCCCTTGCGAATGCGATGCATCAGTTCGATGCCGGAGAGGATAACGGCGGCGCTGCCGAACCGCTTGAACCCGAGCATCACGTTCGCCCGCGCTTCGATGTGGCGGTGATCCTGCTCAATCAGGTTATTCAGGTACTTCGAGGATCGCAATTCCGTTCGCCTGGGTAGCGACCCGTCGGCCTTCATCTCGCGGACCGCCCGATGAGATGCCGCGCAGCCGTCCAGCGTGATCGTCTCAGGAGCGCGTCCCTGAGTCCTGATTGCCTTCGCGAAGAACGCCTTTGCTGCCGCCACGTCGCGCCTGGCGCTGAGGCGAAAATCGATCGTCTTTGCCGCCCGGTCAACGGCGCGGTAGAGATAGGCCCATTTGCCGCGAATCTTCACGTAGGTCTCGTCGACCCGCCACGACTGACCGGCTGTCGTAGCCAACCGATTCCAGCGTTTGACGAACTCCGGCGTGTAGCGCTGCACCCAACGCAGGATCGTAGTGTGGGCGAGGGACAGGCCGCGTTCAGCCATCATTTCGGCAAGGTCGCGCAGGCGCAGCTTGTAGCGCAGATACCAACGCACGCAAAGGACGATGACTTCGCGGTCGAAATGACGCCCGTTGAACAACCCTTCGAGATCTTTCAGCTTGCTCATTGGCTCGTGGTCGTCAAAAGCTCAAGAGTAACAGACCGACGCGCCGAAATTGCACCACAACCCGCTTGCGCAATGACCACCTTGGCCCATGGATTGAACGGCGATAGTCCGCCAATGCAGCCTCCCTGTATGGTCACGATACCCATTAACGCGGGACGGATGTTTTCGCGCCGCGCAGTCTCCAGCGCGACCGGCAACGTGATGACGAGCGCGGCGATCGGCAGCGCACCGAGTGCGCAGATCAATGCAGTGAGGGTGCAGGTGGTCCACGGCAGCAGCCAGGGGCGCCCGCGCGAGAGTGCGACGGCACGGTGCACGATCAGCTCGGCGAGACCGCTATCGCGCACGAGGTTCCACAGGTACATCACGCCGAGAATCAGCAAAACCAGATCCGTCGGGAAGGCGGCAAATACCCGCTTTTGCGGTACGCCCGCAATCTCCACCAGCAGGAAACTCGCGGGAATGGCCACCACTCCGAGGTTGATGCCGCGCCACAGGCTGATTGCGAAAATGACGACCATCAGGACAAGCACAACGATATGGATGGTGGTCATACCGGTGTCTCCTTTATTTGTCTTTCGTCGTGAACGACGAGCGCAGGCGCATTCACGCCATCGGCAACGATGGGAGCGGACGCGCGTGGCAACGGTCCCGCCATAGCTTGTTTTCGAGGGGAAATGCCATGGATGCTGCCCTCCCCGCCAGACAAGTGGCTAGAATGTTGTATTGGCATGTATCAATACATTGAGAGGCATGCTATCGCTGGGCTTCTGCGCGTGTCAACTAGCGTAATCGCGAAGACGGTGCTGGAAACCGCATGGCGATGAGTCTTATAAGGCTATACGCCGGCACAGAAAGTTGTCAGTTGAGAATCCCTCCAGAAATCTCCGTGCGTCCATGTTGACATCGACAAAGGAGGTCGCTAGTATTCGTTCTTGTTGTATTAATACAAGATAATACACGTTCGCACGCGCACGGACCTGCACCGCGCCAGGTCTCGATGCCCACGCCTTGCCCCGGTGATGAAATCTGTACGGAGACTGCCCATGCTGCTGAACGATGAAGAGACAGCCATGCTCAACGGTGAGCAAGGCAAGGTCCTGCAAATGGCCATGCGCCATCAAGTGCAGGTCGGCGAATTTTTTGGCGCCCACGATCTGGTGCCGGTCACCCAGGCGCACATCATGGCCGATACCGAAAGCCTCGGTCAGGCGGGTGTCATGTGGCTCGAGCGGCTTTCCGAACTCAGTGACGGCCGCCACACCGTGTGTATTCCTACCATCACCGATCCGCGCGGCACCGATTTCGCGAAGGCCAACGAGCTCGGCCAGCGTGACTGGATGATCGAACTGGAGCGCCGCACGATTCACGCGTTCGAACGGCTCGGCGTCAGCATGACCGACACCTGCATCAACTATCAGACTGTGCTCGCGGCTACGCGCGGCGAACACGTCGCTTTCGGCGACACCGGCGTGGTGATCTACTCGAACTCGGTGAGCGGCGCTCGCACGAATTTCGAAGGCGGTCCGTCCGCGCTCTCCGCGGGTCTCACAGGGCGCACGCCGCGCTATGGCTATCACCTCGACGAAAAGCGCCGCGCGACGATGCGCTTTCGTGTCGATTTCACGCCACGCTCGCTCAACGAATGGGGCGCGCTCGGCGGCGTGATCGGCCGCCTCGCCGGCAACTATTGGCAGGTGCCCGTTATCGAAGGCATCGAAGTCGCGCCGACCTCGGACGAGCTGAAGCATTTCGGCGCCGCGATGGCGAGCTTCGGCTCGATCGCGCTCTTCCACATGATCGGCGTCACGCCGGAAGCGATGCGTCGCGCGGACGTCGGCGGCGACAGCTTGCCGGTGCATCATCGGGTCGGCCGCGCGGAGATCGAGGCGCTCACCGCCAGCTATGCGGTCACGAAGAAGGTGGACGTCGTGGTGTTTTCCGCGCCGCAACTGAGCCTCTACGAACTGCGCGCGCTCGCCGAGATCTGCGACGGCCGCACGTTCAAGGTGCCCATGCTGGCCATTACCAGTCCGCAGGTGGCGCCCGACGCCGAACGGTTCGGCTACACACGCCGCATCGAAAGCGCGGGAGGCACGGTGCTCGCGGGCATGTGCTTCTACCAGTCGTATGCGCGCGAGATGTCCGAAGCGAAGGGTTGGAAAAATCTCGCCACCAACAGCGCGAAGCTGGTGAACATTCTCGGCGGCTACGGCTATACCCCGATGCTCGCCTCGATGCAGGCGTGCGTGAACGCAGCCGAGACAGGAGAACTCTCATGAACAGAATCGTGTTGACCGCGCGCCACGCGCTCGGGAACAAAGTGTCGGCCGAGGCGCTGGTTGCCAAGGACGGCTTTTCGGCCCGTTACGATCTGAACCGTCTGGAAGGGGTGTTTTCGCGCCCGTCGCACAAGCTCGTGGGGCAGTCGTACATCGGCCGGATACTGGTGCTGGATACCGCAAAGGGCGGCGTGGCAAGCGCGTGGATGCTGCACGAGATGCAGTCGCGCAACATGGCGCCGGTGGCGATCGTATTCAATACCGTGAACCCGATCCTGGCGCAAGGCGCGGCGCTCGGCAACATCTCGATGCTGGCGGGTTTCGATTGCGACGTGACGGACGTCGTGCCGCAGGGCGCGTTCGTCGAGATCGATCCTCAAGCGAAGACCTTGACCGTGCTGCGCGCCGCGGCCGGTGAACCCGTGTCCGGCACATTCGCGCAAGGGCAGCCAGGTACGTCGACGGTACATGTGAAGCCTGCGCATCGCTAGTGTCGTGAGTTAGAAGTTCGTTGAATCAACTTCCCGTTCTTTCCGGGATGACGAAGTGCTGGTTAAAGAGTCGCTCGGACTCGCGCAGTCCTTCTTCCGTAAAGATCACGGACTTCGTCTTGTTGACAGGGTCTTCGATGAAGCCTCGTTCATGGAGTCGGTTCAGAACATCCCAGTCGAAACCCTTCCATGCACGGTATCGGTCATGCAGGGTCAGGTAGAGAAGCGCCAGGGAAACTTCATCACTGCGTCGGTATTAATATTCATGATGCTCCTGCCACAGCCTTCCGGACCCGCACACAAAACCGTTCGAGGCTGGCCAGGATCTCATCCGCCGACTTGCTCCAGACCAACGGTTTGGGGTTCGCGTTATAGACGTCCAGGTAATGACGGATCGCGTCTTCGAGTTGACGTGTTGACCGGTGCGTGCCGCGTCGAAGGTACTTTTCAGTGAGCGCGGCAAACCATCGTTCGACCTGGTTAAGCCACGACGCCGAGGTGGGTGTGAAGTGAACATGGAAGCGAGGATGACGAGCGAACCAGGCTTTGATCGAGGGCGTTTTGTGCGTGCCATAGTTGTCCATCACCAGATGCACATCCAGGTAAGACGGCACGCTGGCGTCGATGGTGCGCAGAAAGCGCACGAATTCGCTGCTGCGATGGCGCCGATGTACCTCACCGATCAATTCTCCAGTAGCGATATCCAGCGCCGCGAACAGGGTGGTTGTGCCGTGGCGCATGTAATCGTGGGTGCGTCGCTCAGCGATGCCGGGTGCCAACGGCAATACGGGTTGCGTACGATCGAGGGCCTGAATCTGGCTCCACGCACAGCACCATGGCCTTGAGTGGCGGGTCCAGGTAAAGCCCGACGATATCGCGTACCTTGTCGACGAACAACGGATCGCTGGAGAGCTTGAACGTTTCCTGCCGATGCGGCTGCAAGCCAAAAGCACGCCAGATCCGCGTGACCGCCGTTTGCGACAGTTTCATCTCGCGAGCCATCGTGCGCGTGCTCCAGTGAGTCGCTCCGACAGGCACGGACTCGAGCGTCTTCGCAATGAGCGCATCGACCCGCGCGTCGTCAATCGTCCTCGGGGCGCCGGGCCGTGGTGCATCGAGCAGTCCGTCCAGACGATGGATCACGAACCGCGCCCGCCACTTCGAAACTGTTTGCTGAGTGACCCGAAGTTTCACCGCAACTGTCTTGTTGTCCATGCCATCGGCACAGGCCAACACGATGCGCGCCCGCAATGCCAAGGCCTGCGCGGTCTTGCGTCGCATCGTCAGCACTTGAAGTTCTTCGCGCTCCGATTCGCTCAGCACCAGCTCGCCTTTGGGCCGTCCGCTCATCGCTGCCTCCTCGTATCAAGTGCCACACAGAACACTTTAGTACGTGGTCGGCATCATTCAATGAATTTTCAACTCAGGACACTAGGTGTCTGGCGTGGTCGCTGCAGGCTTGGCGCGCAGGTGTTCGCGTGGCAACCCGCTGCGCGCGGTCACTTCGTGTGAGCGTGCGCAGCGGTGCCGTTGACGTTCTTGATTGACGAGCCGACCGGCAGCGGTCCCTGCACGCTCAGCGTGAACTCGTAGTTTTCCGGGCGAATATAAAACGACGTTCGCTCACACAGCATCCCGTTCTCGCCGAACGATTCGCGATCCATCACGAGCATAGCGGCACGCGGCGACAAGCCGAGCGCCTGACCGACCGATGCACCTGCCGAGCGCGCCCGGATATGGATCTCCGCTTTGGCGACCGGGATGGAGAGCAGACTTTCGAGCAGCACGTAGATCGGGTTGCGGTTGACCTGCTCCCAGGTGAGTCTGCGCGCCTGCGGCGGGAGATACGAGTCGACGAGCGCGATCGGCTCACCGTCGACGAGATACAGCCGTTTGAGCCGGAAGCATTCGCCTTCGCCTTCGTCGGTGCCGAAGGCTTGCCTGATCGCCTCCGGCGTCGCCACCGGACTGAACTCGAGCAACTTCGTTTTCGGTTCGACGCCTTGCGCAACGAGTGCATCGTAGAAGCCGCGCATCGGCTTGAGGTCGTGCACGAACTTATTGCGTGAGACAAACGTGCCTTTGCCCTGCTTGCTGACCACGTACCCTTCGGCAAGTAGCTGCGCGATGGCCTGCCGCACCGTGACGCGGCTCACGTCGAAACGTCGCGTCAGTTCGCTTTCGGCTGGCAGCTTGCTGTCAGTCGCGAAAGTCCCCTCGTCGATTTGCGTGCGCAGACGATCGGCGATCTGCATATAAAGCGCGGTGGCGCTGTCGCGGTTGAGTAGTGGGTGGGCAGCCGAAGCGGCAGCCTGCCCGGCGGTAGATTCTTGCTTGGCGGTGCCCGGCGTGGAGCGTTGCTGGGCGGTGCTGCGTTTTCTGGAATTGGCTGGCATAGGATGGTTTGCCGCAGGCGGCTGTCGAACTGCCTTTGAACCCGTGTCTTCGTTGTTTTTCACCATGCGCCCCGTGATGGAGACATGCGACGTGCTTGTATTGAAATAGTAAGACATCTTCATACAAGTTGCAATTGGCTGACGTTTACGCCGCGGCCGCCTGACTGAGGTAATAGGGCCCGCCCCCACGCGGACGGTCGGGGGCGCGCCGTCTGGACCACCAGTGGCAGGCGTCTAGTGGCCTCTGTTACGTTAAATTGTTGGATGGCCCTATTTCTGGCTCCGGTGCAAATCGGAAAGGCCGGCGGGTTACCCTGGGGCTTTTGAGGAGCACGAGCCCGCAATGAGCACGCTGAGAGACATCCACTGGTGGTTCCATGGCCGTCACTTCGACCGCGAAGTCATTGTCCTGTGTGTACGTTGGTACCTGCGTTACAAACTCAGCCTTCGAGACCTGGTTGAAATGATGGCCGAGCGCGGTCTGTCGCGGGCGCATACGACAATCATGCGCTGCGTCAGACGCTTCACGCGGAGTTCGTTAAGCGGTGGGATCGGTTTGCGAGGTCCGCTGGTCGCGCCTGGCGAGTCAACGAGACGTATGTGAAGATCCGTGGCAAACGGGTCTCTCTCTACCGTGCCGTTGATCGAGCGGGAAAGACGGTCGACTTCCGGCTCAGCGCACGCGCGAGGTTGCCGCGACGAAAGCCCTCTTCGCGAAGGCGATCAAGCGTTAAGGGCTCGCTCCGAAAACCGTCACACTGGACGGTTACGCGGCGTCTCATCGCGCAGTGCGCGAAATGAAGGCTGACGAGGCGCTGCCGAAGGAGACGACTTTGCGATCGTCGAAGTATTTGAACAACCTGATCCAGCAGGATCATCGCAACATCAAGTCCAGGATCAATGCAATGCTCGGCTTCAAACGCTTCGGAAGTACAGCCACTACGATCGCCGGTATCGAACTGATGCATCGCATTCGAAAAGGTCAGTTCGATTTCGCGAACATGCGCCTCAAAGGTACCACCGCGCCGGCTGTTTGGAACGCAGTCCTTTCCGCTCGATGAGGGAGCGGCGACTACGCCGCTTTTCGCTCGCCGCTGAAGTTGCACCAGAGCCGCGGAGAGATGGACAACCCCGTAACCAGCACAAAAGGAAGGCATATCCATCACTGATGGCCACCGGCAATCCCGCGAAATCATAGCGGCTAGAACGTCTGCCAGTCCGGCGCGGTGGCCGGACTCGAGGCGCCAGTCGTGGAGGAGGTGGTGAAGAGTCGCGGTGCGGCGGAGGCGGGCAGGGCTTTAAGGGATTTTTGCAAGGCTGCCTTCGTCGGTGTCGGGCGCGCTATCGCGCCCAATGACGGGTTTGTAGCGTCCCGGTCGTCGAGTTTGAATATCGCTACCGAGTCACGTAGCGCCTGGGCCTGTTCAGCCATCGATTGCGCTGCGGCCGCGGCTTCTTCGACCAGCGCGGCGTTCTGCTGGGTAACCTGGTCCATCTGGCTGACAGCCCGGTTGACCTGTTCGATACCGGTACTTTGCTCATGGGAAGCTGCGGAGATCTCACTCATGATGTCGGTCACGCGCTTCACCGACTGCACGATCTCCCGGATCGTGTCGCCAGCCTGCTCGACGAGTTGCGAACCGACATTCACGCGACCCACCGACTCGCCAATCAGCTCCTTGATTTCCCGAGCGGCGGTCGCACTGCGTTGCGCGAGCGTGCGGACTTCGCTCGCCACCACCGCGAAGCCGCGGCCCTGCTCACCGGCCCGGGCCGCTTCGACCGCCGCATTGAGCGCGAGAATGTTGGTCTGAAACGCGATGCTTTCGATCACGCCGATGATCTCGGCAACCTTGGCGGAGCTATCGGAGATCTCCTGCATGGTCTCGACCACACGGCCAACCTCGTCTCCGCCACGCTGCGCGACCTCCGATGCGTTGCTCGCCAGTGTGCTGGCCTGCTGGGCGTTGTCCGCGTTGTGACGGACCGTCGCGGTCAGCTCTTCCATGCTCGAGGCTGTCTCCTCAAGCGACGCAGCCTGCTCCTCCGTGCGCTGCGACAGATCGGTATTTCCCGCCGCCACCTGTTCGGTGGCGGACGAAATCGCAACGCTTGCCTGCTTGACGCCGCCGACGATGCCAGCCAGGTTGCCAATCGCCCGGTTCACTGAGTCGGCCAGGTTGCCGAGCTCGTCGTGGCTCTCGACGTGCACCTGGACGCGCAGGTCGCCCTGCGCCAGGGCATTGGCACCCTCGACAACACGGTGCAAAGGACGGACGATCGAACGTGTCACCACCGCGCAAAATATCAGCGTCACCAGCAGCGCCAGCACCGCCGTTCCCCACAGGACTGAGCGCGCCATGTCATAGACGTCGTTGCTGTCCTTCACATCGGTGTCCATCATGCTCTGAACCAGACTCTTGAACCCGTCTTGCTGCTGGATAAGGGTGGTTCGCAGCAGCCCCGCCTTCAGGAGCGTTGCGCGTGCCGTATCGTTGTCATGCGCCGCCAATTGATCGTACGCGGGCTTCAGGGTCCCCTCGTAAGTCGCACGTGCTTGCAGCACCCGGTCGAAGAGAGCGCGGCCCCTCGCCGTGGTGATTAGAGGAGGGATGGCCTGATAGTCCGACTCGTTATTCGTAAAAGCTCGGGCATGTTCGACCCTGTCCCGTTGCGCTTCGGGCGTTGGTTCCTCGAGCGCCGCATAGGTCATGACTGCTTCCCGGAGCGTCGCCACCTGGATCCTGTTTATGAGCCTCAGTTCCTCGGCGCGAACACCGACTATAGTTTGCGTGGTCGCATTCATACGCGCCATCTGCATATGGGCGGTCAAGCAGATCGTCAACAGGAAAGCCAGGACAACACCAAATGTACCCAGCAGTCGTGCGCCAATTTTCAATTTCATTATTCACACCTGTTTCGAACTTGCGAGAGAGTCGGCTTAGCTGTGGCGAGCCTCTACTCGAGATTGGGCGCGCCCCGAGATGAGTGCTGTCCGGCGGCGAGTCTTTGATGCACGACGCGGCGCGCGACACCATTTCTATTGACAGTGTCAGGCAAAAGGTTCGGGTTGGTCATTACGTTGAAGTCTTTGGTGCCGCAACGAAAATCAGGAGCACGCCGATGACTGATATCACGGCCATTGCCACGAAGCCTCCAACGAATGTCCCGGTGACCGTCTTGGCATAACCAAGGATGATGGGGCTGAAGAACCCTCCGAACATACCGATGGTACTGGTGTAGCCGATACCTGCAGCTCTCGCTGACGTCGACAGATACTGGGTCGGCATGGTCCAGAAAATCGCAAACGCCGTGAAGATACCAATGGAGGCGAGCGACAGAAGAAATAGTGTTCCGTAGATGTTGGCGTAGAACAGACCAATAAGCGCAAAGCCAATTGCAGTCAGACCGAAAGGAAGCGCGAAGTGCCAGCGCCGTTCGCGCATCTTGTCCGAGTGACCCGCGATAGTCAGCATCCCAATTGCCCCGACGACGTACGGGATGGCTGACAGTATGCCGACATTGAAGACGTCGCGAATTCCCGTATCCTTAATCAAGGTCGGTGCCCAGACCGCCAGCGTATTGTTGGCGGCGACAACCGCGAAGTAAGCCAGCCCGAACGCATAAATGCGGGGAAGCTTGATAACGTCACGCAGTCCGACGGCATTGTGATTTGCGCTCGCCTGGTCCTCCTTCAGGTCTAGCGCGAGGATGTCCTTTTCCTCCCTGCTGAGCCACTTTGCGTCCTTGGGGTAATCCTGGAGGTAGAAATAGGCGAACACACCGAGAAGGACAGTGGGCACCCCTTCAACCACGAAGAGCCATTGCCAACTGCTCATCAGCCCCCAGGCTTGCGAATACTTCAAAATCAGTCCGGAGATGGGGCCGCCGATGACTCCGGAAGCGGTCGCGGCGAGATAGAACAGCGACGTGATTCGGGCACGCCGATTCGCGGGGAACCAGTAGGTTAGATACAGAATGACCCCGGGCATGAATCCCGCCTCGGCCGCCCCAAGAAGAAAGCGGACCAGATAAAACTGGGTCGGCGTATGGACGAAAGCAGTCAATCCAGACAGTAAGCCCCAGAGAACCATGATTCGAATGAACGTCGCGCGCGCACCTACCTTTTGCAAATAGAGGCTGCTCGGGACCTCGAAGATGACGTATCCGATGAAGAACAGCCCCGCACCGAGTGCGAACGAGAAGTCGCTCAGCGCAAGGTCTTTCATGAACTGGAGTTTTGCAAAACTGATGTTGAACCGGTTAAGCTGGTTGATGGCGTACGCCACAAAAATAAAGGGCGCAAGCCTCAGAATCAGTTTCCGGTACAGCTTGTTTCTTGTTACATCGACGGCTTCTGCGGTCGCAGGTGAGTAAGCGCTAGTTGCCATGTCTCTCTCGTTATTGGATTGATTCATTCGGGTTCAATCGTGCCAGCGCAAATGCCTTTCCGGGGCGGCTATGCTGGCGTATCAAAGTCCTATTGCGCCGCTTTGCGGAAAACGTCTACGGACGCTGCCGCCTCGCGAATGCGCTCCCGCAATTCGGTCACGTTCGGTTCAATGCCGATTCCCGGAGCGTTTCCGAGACTCACCCGACCGTTGACGAGCGTGTCGAGCGGACCGTGCAGTAGGGTTCGAAGCGGATTCGGATTCGAATCAATTTCCAGCATCCCGTCCGCGCCGGTCGCCGCGAGCAGATGTGCGGAAGCAAGAAGACCGACGCCACCGCCCAGGTAGTGCGGACAGTACGTAAGCCCGGCCGCCTGGGTTGCCCGGACGACCCTCAGACAGCCAGAAATGCCGCCCCACTTGGCGGCGTCCGGCTGGATGACCGCGAACGCACGCGACGCGATTGCAGCGTCGAATTCATCATCGCCGGCGATGTTTTCACCTCCGGCGAGCGGCACGGGAGAGTTACCTGCCAGCGTTTGCCACTCGTTCAACGGACGGTCGCAGCGCAGCGGTTCTTCCAGCCAGCCAAGATTGAAGGGCGCCAGCAGAGGTGCCATTGTGAGTGCTTCGGACAGCGCCCACGCCTGATTCGCATCGACCATGAGCCGACGATTCGGGCCGATTATTTCCCGAAGTATTTTCAGGTTGTTCACGTCCTGGTCAACGCCAAACCCAACTTTCAGTTTGAACGCCTCGTATCCTCGCTCGAGCTTCTCGGCAACAAGCTCCGCAGACCCGACCGGATTAAGGCCGCTGGCGTACACAGGGATGTTGTCGGCGGAACCACCGAGCAGCTTCCAAAGCGGAAGGCCTGCCCTACGGGCGCGCAGGTCCCAGAGAGCGAGGTCAATCCCTGCGATTGCCTGCGCAAAAGGGCCAGGTTCGGCGGATTGCAACGCAAGCACCGCCGTGCCTTCGGTCAGGTCACGGAAAACGTCGGCGGGATGTGCGACGAGCCGGCCGGTGAGCATCGGCGCCAATACGGTCGACACGATGGCCGCGCGGTGCTCGGCACCGCACGCCGGAAAATTCGACCAGATTTCGCCCCATCCAGTGCAGCCATCCGAATCCGTCACGGAAACAAGGACGGCAGGACGGTCGTACATCGTGCCGAACGACGTGCGCACTGGAGTGGAAATTGGACAGCGCAGAACGTGAACTTCCACACGCCCGATCGTCAACGGCCCACCCTCAACTTCGATTTCATTAATTCGCTTCATGTGACGTAGGCCTCTGGGCATGCCAAATTTGATTTGTTACTAAAGTATCGTTTACCGTACTATAAGACATTGAACTGCTCAACCTTCTATGTCGTGCTCTCAGGGTTTACCACCAGCGAGGATGGAGCGGTCCGACGGTGAGCCTATGTCTGCCGAAGCGCTTTTGACTGACGCCCTGGGCTCCTGTAACAGCACACTCCATTAAAGCCTGTCTCTACGACGTATCGATGAATGAGGAAAGCCTGGAAATGAATGCATTGCGAAAAAAAGTGGTAGTCAGCGAGTTCATGGATTCACTCGCTGTTGATTCATTGCGAGAGCATTTCGATGTGCTGGACGACCGCACGCTCGTCGACGATCCCGAACGCCTTTTCGGGGCCGTGCAAGACGCCGATGCAATCATCATCAGGAACCGGACGCAGATAAATTCGGCACTGCTCGAATGCGCGCAGCGTCTGTCTGTCGTGGGCCGTCTCGGTGTGGGGTTGGACAACATCGACCTGAAGGCCTGCGAGCAGCGGCAGGTCAGCGTCATTCCAGCGACCGGTGCCAACGCTCAAGCAGTCGCTGAATACGTGATTTCGACGGCAATGCTGCTTCTGCGCGGCGTCTACATGTCGTCCGCCGACTTAGTATCTGGAGTATGGCCGCGGGCGCAGCTCTCAAATGGCCGCGAGTTCGCCGGTAGCACGTTGGCAATAGTCGGTTTTGGTGGCATCGGTCAGCTGGTTGCGGCTCTGGCGACTGGGCTCGGTGTTCGGGTTATCGCATTTGACCCGTGTTTGGCCGAGGACGCTCAGGCATGGCAACTGACGGGTGCGCAGCGTGTCACCTTTGAGGAAGCCGTCGCCGAGGCTGATGTATTGACGCTGCACGTTCCGCTTCGCGAAGAGACGCGCAACATGCTGGGCAAGGCTCAACTGGACAGCATGAAGCGCCACGCCGTTGTGATTAACGCGGCACGGGGAGGAATTCTGGACGAGTCAGCGCTCGCAGCCGCATTGCGTGAAGGGCGTTTGGGCGGAGCCGCACTGGATGTGTTCGAGGAAGAGCCCATGCGCGACGGTTCCATCTTTGCAGGTTTGCCTAACGTGATACTGACGCCACACGTTGCAGGATTGACGCTTCAGTCCAACGAGCGGGTTAGCACGCTGATTGCCGCGCAGGTGACAAAAGCTCTGCACCAGAACAACGACTGACACCGCGTACGGAAGCGCGGTTGACCGCAATCAGACGGACATAAATTTCGGGGACGATTCGCGCTCCGGGACCCGTGTTCCGGAAAACGTTGACCGTTACTGGAACCGCACTCAGCGTTCGCGGTCTCCCGTTATTCGTTTGGGAGACTGTAATCTGGTCTTCTGGAAGGTGATGCTTGCTGGCCGATAGCGTAGGCCGAGCGACAATTCGTCTTGAGATGCGGGAGACGCTCTATAGTATAGGTTCTAAAGTCCATAAGTATCGATAATGTCGCGCGCTTCGTTGTCAAGTCCGGTTCCACTGTATCTGCAGATTGCTGACTCGCTTCGCGACCGGATTGGTCGCGGGGTCTGGCAGCAGGGCGAGGTCATTCCGACGCTCGAGCAGATTGCAGCCGAGTTCGATGTCGCGCGGGTGACAGCCCGTCAAGCCGTGCAATTACTGATGAGCGAGGGGGCACTCATTCCTCAACGGGGAAGGGGAACCTTCGTCTCCGCGACACCGCCAATAATGAAGCCGGTGCAGGTCGTCACCACCCTGAAGGCGCTGGTCGAGATGTATCAGGCGACCAGTCAGCAGCCTCTCACGGTGGAGGAGAGCAGAAGGAAACCACCCGTCACCGCGACTGATGGAAAACTCGCGGAAGAGTACATGTACATGAAACGGGTGCATTCCTCGGATGGTCTGCCCTACTGCGTCATCTCGCTCTATCTGGAAGAGAACATTTTTTCAATGGCGCCTGACAGGTTCCGCAACGAACTTGTTATCCCGATTCTGGTGTCCCTCTCTCCGCAGCCCATTGCGAAGGCCCGGCAGACGCTGACTATCGGCAGCGCCGACGCAGCGACTGCGCGTTTGCTTCGTGTACCGACTGATGCGCCCGTAGCCCGGGTCCAGCGGGTTTTCAACGACGCCGATAACGTCGTTATCTACTACGCAGATGTCGTCTATAGGGGTGACGCAGTCAAGGTCGAAATGGATCTGGGAAGTCTGCCTTCCTAAGCTCGACGTATCGAAATGAGGGCGAAGGAAACCTCCGACTGCTACACAACAAAATGAACAAGAACCCCTTCGCGTCTTCGACCTTCATCTGGAAAACACTGCGACAGCCGGACGGGTACGCCATGCTGCTCTGGGCGGTCGTCGCTGGCGTTGCGGGCGCGTCTGCCACTGCTGCTTTCCGGGAAGGTATCGACCTGCTGCAGAAGTGCTTTGGCGGTGAGCCTGGGAATTTTGTCGAGATGGCCCGGCAGATGCCCTGGCCCGCCCGGGTTGCGTTGCCAACGGTTGGCGGAATGATTGCTGGCACCTGTCTCGTACTGGCGCGCCGCTGTTCTTCAAAGTCCAGTGCCGACTATATGGAGGCCGTCACGATGGGTGACGGTGTTGTGCCCGTCTGGCAAAGCATGTGGCGCAGCATCTCCTCACTTTGCACCATCGCGACTGGCGGCTCGATTGGCCGCGAAGGCTCGATGGTTCAACTGGCCGCTCTCTGCTCGTCCATCATAGGACGCCGGGTGCGCTTAGATCCGGCACGTTTGCGCATGCTCGTCGCATGCGGTGCGGCTGCGGGCATCACCTCTGCATATAACGCACCTATCGCCGGCGCCTTTTTCGTGACGGAACTGGTGCTCGGTTGCATGGCGATGGAATGGTTTGGCCCGATTCTGGTCTCGTCGGTCGTGGCCAACATCACGATGCGCGAGTTCGCCGGTTACCGGCCGCCGTACCAGATGCCAATTTTTCCAACCATCACCGGCATCGAAGTGCTGCCCTTCATTGTGCTGGGGCTCCTGTGCGGGGTACTGGCGCCGCGTTTTCTTCTGTTGCTTTCCGCGTCGAAGGAGGGCTTCGGCAAGGTACCGTTGCCTCTGCCGCTGAAGCTTGGACTCGGCGGCCTTATTGTCGGCGTCGTCTCCATCTGGGCGCCAGAGGTCTGGGGTAATGGGTACGAGGTGGTGGACTCCCTGCTGCATCAGCCCTGGACGTGGACGGCGCTTCTTATCGTGCTCGTCCTCAAGGTGATTGCGACGCTGGCAACGGTCGGCACCGGAGCAGTGGGTGGCGTATTCACGCCGACCCTGTTCGTTGGAGCCGTGGTGGGATGCCTCTTCGGGGTAGGCGTTCATGGAATCTGGCCGCACATGACCTCCGAGCCTTTCGCCTATGCAATCGTGGGGATGGGCGCATTTCTCGCGGCAGCCTCCAACGCTCCGTTGATGGCCATCCTGATGATTTTCGAGATGACGCTGTCCTACGAGGTCGTGCTGCCGCTCATGCTTTCCTGCGTCATCGCTTACTTCGCCGCGCGCAACGCGGAGCACACTTCGATGTACGAAGTCACCGTCCGACGCAACCGTGCGCAGAAGGACAGGCTGCGCCTCGCGGCTACACGGATGCGGGAACTCCTGAAGCCTGCCGAGACAGTCGTTACGCTCCAGGCGAGCGTTGAAGAGCTGACCCGCATGTTCCTCGACCATCCGGTGAAGTACCTGTATGTGGTGGACGAACAGCAGCGCTTTTGCGGCGTGGTGGCCCTCGAGGACCTCGCATCCGACCTTGCTTCGCCCCGGAGCACGAGGCGGATGACCGCGGCCGACTATCTGCTTCCCGACTTCCATGTGCTGACTCCGGACATGACGCTAGGCCAGGCCCTGCAGCTTTTCCTCAATTTCCGCGGCGAACGCCTGCCCGTCATTGACCCGAAATCCAAGTCCGCTCCAATTCTCGGAGTTGTTCACAAGACGTCGCTGCTCGACGCCTATGTGCGGATGAACCCCGCAATACACTGAACCTTGCCCACCGGGGTAGTGGTGCAATCTCGGTAGGCGACCGAGAAATCGCCCATATTTCGGATACCTCAACGAGCTGAAAGAACCGCCATCCAGATCGAGGGCAAAGTGGTGTCTTTGAGGTGTATGCTGGTGAGATCGAACTGGCCCTTGCGAATGCGATGCATCAGTTCGATGCCGGAGAGGATAACGGCGGCGCTGCCGAACCGCTTGAACCCGAGCATCACGTTCGCCCGCGCTTTGATGTGGCGGTGATCCTGCTCAATCAGGTTATTCAGGTACTTCGAGGATCGCAATTCCGTTCGCCTGGGTAGCGACCCGTCGGCCTTCATCTCGCGGACCGCCCGATGAGATGCCGCGCAGCCGTCCAGCGTGATCGTCTCAGGAGCGCGTCCCTGAGTCCTGATTGCCTTCGCGAAGAACGCCTTTGCTGCCGCCACGTCGCGCCTGGCGCTGAGGCGAAAATCGATCGTCTTTGCCGCCCGGTCAACGGCGCGGTAGAGATAGGCCCATTTGCCGCGAATCTTCACGTAGGTCTCGTCGACCCGCCACGACTGACCGGCTGTCGTAGCCAACCGATTCCAGCGTTTGACGAACTCCGGCGTGTAGCGCTGCACCCAACGCAGGATCGTAGTGTGGGCGAGGGACAGGCCGCGTTCAGCCATCATTTCGGCAAGGTCGCGCAGGCGCAGCTTGTAGCGCAGATACCAACGCACGCAAAGGACGATGACTTCGCGGTGGAAATGACGCCCGTTGAACAACCCTTCGAGATCTTTCAGCTTGCTCATTGGCTCGTGGTCGTCAAAAGTTCAAGGGTAACAGACTGACGCGCCGAAATTGCACCACAACCGCCCTGCGTGCGTCAAAACCCTGAGCCTAACCCATTGGCCTTCATATTTGCACCAGAGCCCCCAGACATCGGATGAACGCGGCATGTCATCGTGCCGTACTTCAGGAACGTTTCGCCACATGGCATGATTGAACTGTCATTGCCGCAGGCGATAAGGTTATCTAATAAGGATAACTAGGCGTAGGCCCCACAGGTACTCTACGCCCGTCAACTTGACAGAGCAGTTTTGATAGCAACCGATGTAAAACGGTCCTTGTAGCGCAGCATAGCCGCGCTCTTCGTACTCTTCCTGGACAGCCTTCCAGCGCGACTCGTTGGTCTACGGCGACTCGAAGACTGGCACGGTGGCCTGCCGGATGACCGACAATGCATCTGCACGCTTGTGCAAACCCGATTCGTCGAGAATATCTAGCAACGGCCGATTTTCCTCGACGGACCGACGCGCCAGTTTGCTGACACTTTCGTACCCGAGCGTTGGCACTAGCGCAGTCGCGACCGCCATCGAGCCCAGCAGGTGCTGCTCGTTGCGAGCGACGTCGGCTTCGATGCCGGCTACGCATTTTTCGCGAAGCCGTTTGATACCGTTCGCGAGGAGCGTGACGCTGTCGAAAATTCGTTGAGCGACGATCTGCTCGAAATGGTTGATCTCCAACTGGCCATACTGCACAGCCTGCGCCACGCTTACGTCATTGCCGACGACGGCGAAGCTGATCTGGATCATCGCCATTGGCAGGACCGGGTTAATCTTGCCTGGCATGATCGAGGAGCCCGCCTGAACCATCGGCAAACGCAGTTCGCCCAACCCTCCAACTGGACCGGAAGAGAGCAGCATCAGGTCCGACGCGACTTTGGCCAATGAAGTCGCGCAAGTCCGCAACTCACCCGACACCCGCGCGAACACGTCCATGTTCTGCATTGCATCGAACGAATTCGATGGCGCCAAGAGCTGGATACCGCTAATACGAGATAGATGCGTATAGACGGACTTGCGATAACCGGCCGGCGCGCCAAAACCCGTGCCGATTGCGGTCCCACCCAGCGGCAGGGTCCGGAGCTGGTCGCGAACCGTCCCCAGCGCGTCGGCCAGCCGGTGCGTCAATGCCGCGTAGCCGCCGAACACTTGTCCCAGCCGCATAGGCTGAGCGTCTTGCAAACAGGTGCGGCCCAGATGAAGGACGTCTGAGAAGTCTTCCGCCTTGCCCTCAAACGCATCGGCGAGAGCTTCGACTTCAGCGATGAGAGGCCCAAGCATCGCGTACGTCGCTATTTTTAACGCTGCGGGATACACGTCGTTGGTCGATTGCGAACGGTTCACGTGATCGTTGGGGTGAATCAGATCATAGGACCCGGGCTCACCGCCGAGATGCTGTTGTGCCCGATTCGCGATCACTTCGTTAAAGTTCATATTCGTCGACGTGCCCCCCGACCCCTCAAGCAGATCGACCACGAGCGATTCCTGAAACCGCCCGTCGATCAACTCGCCGCAGGCCCGGACAATTGCGTCGCACTGCCGGGCTGTCAGCAGTCCGTTATCGTGATTTGCGAGTGCTGCTGCCCACTTGCACTGGGTAAACGCCGTAGTGAATGCATGATAATGAGCGATGCTGAGAGACGAGACTGTCAGGTTTTCGACGCCCCGTACGGTATTCACGCCATATAGCTTGTTCGCCGGAATGCGAACCTCACCGATATAGTCGCGCTCGGTACGCGAACCATCGTTAGTCAAGTTGTTCACTGCGTTCCTTTCATCGCGAGTATTAAGAGACTGAACTGCACTGATCGACGGGTCGCTGGCATTGATCAGGTCCCGCCCTGCGTTGCAGGGCATGGCCGCCACGGTATCAATAGATCACGCCGACCACGAATTTCTGTATGCGTCGGGATGTCCGCTGCTTTCGCGCAGCAGATCGATAAGGCGCTCGCGGCTCATTACACCATTCGCCACGGCCGCCTCGATCAGCGGTCGGCCAGACGCGCTGGCCGTCTCCACCAGCGCGGCGGTACGCTCGTAACCGATCGCCTCCTTTAACGCGGGAGCGATTGCGGTCGATTCGAGCAGATTACGTTCACTGGTCTCCTGATTCGCGACCATCGATTGCACACAATGCACGTCGAACATCGATATCGCTCGTCGCATCGTCTCGATAGCTTTGAACAGGGACACCGCGATGAGCGGCATGTAATTGTTCGTCTCGAGTTGTCCATTGGCAGCGGCGAGCGCAACGCTTTGATCCGTGCCGGCCACGAAATACGCGATCTGGGTCAGGCCCATTGCATGTACGGGGTTGACCTTGCCGGGCATCATCGACGAGCCGGCCTGTTGGGGCGCCAACTGAAGTTCACCGAGTCCGCCACGTGGTCCCGAACTGAGCAATACGAAGTCGTTCGCCACTTTAGCGAGCGATAACGCGGCAGTCTTCACTGTGGCGGAGAGTGCCGCAAATTCGTCCATGTTCTGGACGGCGTCGAACAGGTCGCCGCTTTCAGTCAGTGGATGCCCAGCCAGTTCCGACAGCGCCGCGATCACAGCCTTCCGGTAACCGGCGTATGTGCCCAGCCCCGTACCGACTGCGGTTGCCCCCAGCGCAATTGTGCATAAAGCCGGTACGTGCGCAATCAGCGCTTGCGCCATCCTTTGCGAGAGCGACGCATACCCGCCCAACGCCTGGCCGAGCCGCATCGGCAATGCATCCTGCAGGCACGTCCGTCCGATACGCAATACGCGATCATACTGGCGCTGTTTTCCCTGCAGGGAAATCGCGAGTTGACCAATGGTCGCCGCAAGTCCCTTTACCTCGGTGAGCAGTGTCAACCTGACCGCGGTCAGCAATACGTCGCTGGTCGACTGGGCATAGTTGACATGATCAAGCGGGTGCAGGAACTCGTATTGACCCGGTCGATGGCCCATTAGCTGAAGTGCCCGATTTGTCAGCACCTCATTGATATTCATGTTGATCGACGTCCCGCACGAGCCTTCGAGCGGATCGACAATCAACGCTTGCGCATGCTGTCCGTCTGCCAGTTCTACGCATGCCTTGGCAACGGCCTCGCCTTGCTCGCTGGTCAGCTTGCCGTTGCGCGTGTTGACAAGAGCAGTCGCCATCTTCGTGCGCGCAAGCCACGCAACGAAGCGGGGGTAATTCGCAAGGGTCTCCCCCGTATAGGGAAAGTTTGTCTTGCCGCGTAGTGAGTGAATGCCGAACAGTGCGTCGGCGGGAAGGCTCTGCTCGCCCAGCCCGTCCGCTTCGATTCGTTGAACTTCCATCGGCTTGCCTTTCATAAACTTTGCAGGATCAACCCTCAAGTGACGTATGACGCGTCTCGGGCGCCCACAGAGCACAAGCGGTGCCACCAACCGCGAGCACGGCAATACACAGGTATACCGCGGCCTGGCCGCCATAAATCGCCACGATGCTCGGAAAAAGGAATGTCGTCGCAGCGGATCCGATTCTGCTCGCGGCAACTGCGAAGCCGAGCCCCGTGGCCCGAAGGTCGGTCGGAAACAATTCCTGCGGATAGAGAAAGCAGAGGTTGTTTGCCCCACTCAGTACGCAGGCAAATACCGCGAACAGGCCGACGACCACGCTGCCCGGCAAATGGGCGCCCACCGACAGGCATGCGAGCACGATCGCGGAAACAAAGAAGCCATGCAGCAGGAAAGCACGCCGGCTGATTCGGTCCACGACCAACGCCCCAGCGACAGTGCCGAGCAGCAGGAAGATGTTGTAGATGAGGCCGGCAAGAAACTTGTCCTTGATGTGCAGCGAGTCGAACACCATCGGCGAAAAGGTGCCAAGCGAAAAGTACGGAATGACGAGACACATGTAAAAGAAACACGCGATAAAAAGCCGCAGTCGCCACTTCGCCGAGATCAGGCTTTCAGTCTTCGGGGTGGTGTTGGCGGCTTGCCGCGCGGGCTCCGCAGGAACACTCAGAAAGACGTTCGGACCTATATTGTTGTGAATGATCGCGAGCGCTTCCCTGGTTCGCCCCTTGCGCTGCAGCCACAGCGGCGACTCGGGAATCCCGACACGAAACAGGAACACAACGGCAGATGGCACAGCGCTGGAAAGCAGCATCAGACGCCAGACATCGGGGCCGCGGTCCTTCAGCAGATAGCCGACCACGTAGGCACTCGTGTAACCGAGCGCCCATGCAATAGCGAGCCAACTGAGCAGTCGCCCGCGTAAGCGGCGAGGGGAATATTCGACCACCAGCGCCTTGCTCACTACGTAGTCGAATCCGAGCGTGATGCCGAGCAGCAGACGCAGGACCAAAAGTTGCGCCGGGCTGGTGACCCAGAACTGGGCGAGCGAGATGATGGCGAAGAGCGCCATGTCATAGTTGAACAGCGTGCGGCGGCCGACACGGTCAACGAATGGCCCGGCGAACAGGCTACCCGCGAAGAGGCCCGCCAACGATGCCGCGCCCAGGGTTCCAAGCCAGACCGAATTCAAATGCAGTTGCGGCGTGGCAATGGTGAGCGCGATGCCGATGATGCCGAGTACGAAGCCGTCGCTGAACTGTCCGCCTGTCCCAGCGAACGTTACGCGCCTATGAAAAGCGGTGAGGGGTGCATCTTCAAACGCAATGGAGGATGGCGCGAGGGTCGCCGTCGTCTCGTAGCTTCCCGGTGGGGACATATTCATGGTCAGTGGTCTCCTTTTTTGGTCGTCATGTGTAGAATTGTGTTCGCAATTCTAGGTTCGCTCATGAAGCGCGTCACGCGGCAGGCGCTGAATAAGGAATTCTTATGGCCACTTTTCCAAAACCCGATTCATGCGACCCCTCCATGCGTTCGCGGCCGGAACAAAAGCGGTGAAGAAGGCGTGAGCAAGCAACAGGACCGGCCGGTCGACCTTTACCAACTTGACTTATTCCTGACGACGGCCTCCATGGGGAGCATGTCGGCGGCGGCAACGGCATTCGGAATCAGCCAATCCGCCGTCTCCCAGGGCATTGCACAGCTTGAGCAGTCCCTCGGCCTGGTGTTGATCGACCGCGCGCGACGTCCGCTTTCGTTGACATCCGGCGGCCTTTACGTGACGCAGAATGCAGCGCCGCTGATTGCGCTTGCGCGGCAGTTAAAGGCTCACGCAACGGAGGCATCGAAGAACGAGCGTGCGTACTTGCGCATCGGGATGATAGATTCCGTGGCCAATACCATCGGCCCGTCGCTCATCAAGCAACTGGTCGAGCGAACGAGCGGGCTGTCGGTGCAGATCGGCATGGCGATCGCTCAGGAAGAAGCATTGGTCAATCGTGAACTCGACCTGATCATTTCGACGAACGCATTCGTCGACAACCCTGTCTTTGATCACCAGCTTCTTTACGAGGAGCACTTTGTCGCCATCGCAAGCCGGGATGCGAGCTGCGACGGGCGGTCCACTACACTTCGAATGCTTGCGGACGTCCCATTCATTAGTTTCAGGCGTACCTCGACGCTTGGCATCCGTGTAGAGAGAATCCTGAGATACAACGAGCTCAGTCCTCCGAGAAGACTTGAGGTCGATCATGCCGATACATTGACGATGCTAGTGGCCCAGGGGCTGGGTTGGGCCATTACTACACCGACGTGCCTGCTGCAGACCGGGGCCCGATTCGTTGACAACATCGAGCTCATCCCGATCGAGATCGGAAACTCGGCGCGTTCGATATTTCTGGTCGGTAGGCGCGGTGAGTTTCCTGCTCTATCCAAGGATATTGCCGGGATGGTAAAGGAATCCTTGTGGACATTGCTAAGCTCACATTTCAAACTACAACAGTTCGTCCCGACGGAGAGCTAACTTCGTCCCGCGCCGTGTTGATGTTCACTGAGAATTGACCCACCCGGATCATTCGTCATCGGACGCTGATTCATCCACGCCACTCAAGCCCATTTCGAGGGTTTTGCCGCGCCAGATTGTGAAGGCCCGCCGCGCCCGTATCAGTTGCCTTTCTCGCACCAGGGGACGAGGCGCCGGTGAAGCGCTCGCAGTCGCGATGTCCGACCAAAATGCCAACAAGGATGACGTCGGTGGGGAGGTGTTGCGACTTCACCATGAAGCGGAGGCCGCGCGCCGCGGCGACAAGCTCCGCCGCCACGAGCGTAGACCAACCGACGCCGAGGCCGATTCGTATCCCGGACAGGATGTCGGGGCAGCGCGTGGGGCAGCACGACCTGGCAGATTGTCTGCCGGCCGGTCGCACCGAGCGCTTGGGTTGCGCGGAAGTTCGTGGTGTCAACGTTGCACCCGCCGTTCGCCGTCGATATCGCGATCGGCGCGAAGATCGCTAGATAGGCGAGGAGCACCTTTCCGAACTCGTCGATGTCGAACAAGATCACAATCAACGGCAAGCAGGCGAGCGGCGGAATGGGCCGGTAGAATTCGATTAGCGGATCGAGCACACCGGGCGTTCCGGCTGCGGCCGATCAGCAGGCCGGACGACATTGCGGTCCTGATCGACGTCGCAAGCGCGACGAGGATCCGCTGCAGGCTCGCCCCACAGGTACTGCCCGGGCGTCGCGTCCATGTAGCCGCGAGTGCTCACGACCCAGAACTGGTTTAGCGCGTCACCCGGGAGGCGGCAGGAAACGCAGCGGGATCGAGCCGCGACCGGTCGACAGCCAGCAGAAGAGCAGGAGCGCGTTGACGGTCGCGACGCTGATCGTCGACGACGAAACGGCAGTTTCGCACAACGCGACACCAGCGTTTGGATGTTTCGCCCCAGACGATCAAAGCGCGGCGGTCACGATGATTTCCACGCGGATATCCGGGGCCGCGAGCTTTGCTTCGCAGGTCGCGCGTGTGGGCACCGCATCGTGTGGAATCCAGGCTTCCCACGCGGCATTCATGCCTGCGAAATCTCGATCGATATCTTGCAGCCAGATCTGTGCCGACAGCAGCTGCGTCGGTTGTGTCGCGCTAAGGGGTCCAGTTGCTGGGAATCAGCAGGCGTGGCGACACGTATCTGCGTACGTTGCTGATTCACGGCGCACGCAGTGTGCTCTTCCACGCGAAAGATCCGGGGCCATGGATCGAGCAGCTCAAAAAGCGGCGACCACTAAATGTGGCGATTGTGGCGCAGGCCAACAAGATGGCCCGGATGATCTGGGCCATCCTGGCGCACGACAGGCCGTATGACAGGGGTTACGTGAGCGTGAAGCCTGTCTGACTGACACCCGCGCAGTAGAGAATCACCTTTTACAAGATGACACCTCGAAAGGTTGCGCTGGCAATCGTATGTGATGACAACACAGGTCGGACCGGGACTCGCTAAACCTGAATCATCTCTCGAGCTTCGAGCTCGCTTGAGGAATGAGGTGTGAGTCAGCGGATTTCATAGTGGGCCGGATATAGAGCTGCAACCTATCCTGTCCGTCGGAACACACGAAAAACCGCCTCAAACGGGAGGCGTTCATAGTGTGCTACGAATGCGAGCGCAGCGGTTGACGCTTCTGTACATTGAGCGGTGGCTTCGGGCGCCGGTCAGTCTGCCGGACGGCACCACGCAGCAGCGGGACGCTGGCACGCCGCAAGGCGGGGTCATCAGTCCGCTGCTGGCCAATCTGTTTCTGCACTACGTGTTCGACGAATGGATGCGCCGCAACTACCCGGGTGTGCCGTTCGAACGTTATGCCGATGATGTAGTTTGCCACTGTCGCACCTTGGCGGAGGCGGAGGCGCTTAAGGCAGCTCTGGAGCAGCGGATGGCGCAGTGCTCACTTGCCTTGCATCCGCAGAAGACGAAAGTTGTCTACTGTCGCGATGACAACCGGAGGGAGCGCTTTAGCGTTCATCAGTGTGACTTCCTGGGCTTCTGCTTCCGACCGCGGTTCGCAAGATCGCGCGCCGGTTCGGTGTTCGTGAGCTTCCTGCCTGCGATCAGCCCGACGGCAGCCAAAGTCATTCGCCAGACAGTGCGTCGATGGCGACTGCATTGCCGACACACCGTGGACTTGACGGACTTGGCCCAGGAGATCAACCCTGTCCTCAAAGGGTGGCTGCAATACTACGGCCGCTTCTATCGTTCGGCGTTGTACGCGGTGTTCGATTCGTTGGATCAGTATCTGGTGCGGTGGGTGCGCAGGAAATACAAGCGCCTAAAGCATAAAGTGAGTCGGGCACGGGAGCTGGTGGTCAAGATAAGACATCAGCGGCCGGGCCTGTTCGCTCACTGGATTCTGGCGCAACACGGTGGGCAATAGGAGCCGGATGAATAGAGAGATTCACGTCCGGTTCTGCGAGGGCCTGCGGGTGCGATTCCCGTGGGCTACTCACCTAGAGGCGTTCATATAGAGATGATGGCTGAGCGCGGTCTTGAGGTTGACCATTGCAATCTGGCTGCTGCCACTACCGCACAGCAGATCACCTTCCCAGTGGCCCGGTACGGCCCGGTCTTCAACGGTCGCAGGGCGTTCGCTGATCGATACCGTGTCGCGAATTCTGCCGTGATCGTCAGTCTTCTGCGTGTGGTGGCGCGAACGACGCATGACGCGGGTGCGCCGCAAGTGTTCCAGCAATTCCTTCTTCAAGGCGCCACGGGCCTGTATGAAGAGACTGCGATAGATGGTCTCGTGGGACACGTGGTAGTCCTCGTTGTCTGGGTACGCACGCCTGAGCCATCCGGCAATCTGCTGCGGTGACCACTGCAACTGGAGCTTGCCTGCCACGATGTGCGCCAGCGTTCGGTGTTCAACCAGTTTACAGGCTTTGGGACGCTGTGCCCGAGCCCAGGCAAGCTGATCGGCGTGGCTTGCCCGGTAGCCATCTGGTCCGCTGTTACGCTTGATCTCCCGGCATATCGTGGAGGGAGCTCGATCCAGTCGCATGGCGATCGACTGGATCGAGTCGTCAGCCACAAGCGCCCGCGATATCTCTTCGCGCTCAGCCAGCGTCAACGCCAATCTCGATCGATGCCTCTGTGGTGGCTGGATCCCGCCTGTCTCAGCCAGAATCCCTTGCACTGACGAGTGGTTCCGGTCAAAAAGCTGCGCGATCTTCTGGAGAGATTCTCCCTTCCGTCAACGTTCCCACATCAGCGCTTTCTGCTTCTCGCTGTAATAAATCCGCCGTCGCTATTTCATTTGCAACACTCCCAGCTGCTTGTGCAGTCTTAAGTGTGTTGCATCCACCGGTTGAATCCGCCCACTGACACCGGACGCTGACTCCTTTTCGTAACTATTTCTCCACTATTCCTCGGAGGAAACAAGGCCTCATGGAGGGATTTTGAAAAGTATTTGCTTTTTGGAAAGACTTTCCACTATCATGACTCTCACGTCGAATGACTGAAGTCGGGTAATCATCATGAGTGCTGTAGCTGACCGCATCCTCCGTGTACTGGAAGAGCTCGCCAGTGCGCCAGAAGGCAAGACGCTTTCAGAACTTTCCGCCAAGCTCAATCTGCCGATCAGCGCTACTCATCGTCTTCTTGCGGATCTGGTCGAGCAGGGTTATGTGCGCAAAGACGAACGGCGCGGCGAATTTTCGCTGACCATGAAACTTCCTTCGCTGGGACTGCGATTTCTCAGCGCAGGTGGGGTCGTTGACGTCGCCCAACCCATTCTGGAACGACTTGCGGCTACCTCGGGCGAATTGGTCCGGCTTGCAATCGTCGACGGCGAGCAGCTGATTTACGTTGCCAAGGCGCAAGGCGCGCGACAAGGCATCCGCTACGACCCTGAGATGGGCCGGCCGGTGACGCTTTCATGCAGCGCAGCTGGAATGATCTGGCTTGCTGGCAAGAGCGAAGAAGATGCCATTCGGCTTGTGTCAAAGCAGGGGTTTGGCATGCCATCAGACTTTGGTCCGCTTGCTCCGACCACGTTCAAAGCGCTGCTGCCAATGATCGAGCTCGCGCGCAAGAAGGGGTACGCAACGACGCAAGACATGTTTCTACCGGCCATGAGTTCTATGGCTACGCCGGTGCATATGAGCAATGGCGAAGTGCGCGCAATCCTGATCATCGCCGGACCAATGTCACGGCTGACAGAAGAGAGAATGAAAGAGCTCGCTCCGGCGCTCCTGGCGACGGCGACTGAATTGTCCGATGCAAGCGGTGTGTCACCCATGCTTAAACAAGCGCTGCAAGGCGCTGGCCGCACAGCAAGCGCCGAACGCTAAGCCAAGGCGTTTATTGCTGGACATTATCCGTCGTAACTTGATGCAGCGACGTGGCGAATTTAAATTCGCCAATGCCTCAGATTTGATACTTAGTAGTAGAAATTAAAATAAGCGATTGACGCGAGCGCGGTACAGACTCTTTTTAAGACAGGAGACACGCATGAACGATGTTTCAGAGCAACCTAACTCACATTCCATGGCGAACAGGGCGGTGAGCGCTGCCACGCTTGGCACCGCGCTTGAATGGTTTGACTTTACGCTGTACGGATCAGTCGCGGCCACCGTGTTACCAAAGCTGTTCTTCCCTGCGATGGATTCGAGTTCCGCCATGCTTGCTTCGTTGGCAACTTTCAGCGTCGGACTGGCCGCGCGTCCACTCGGCGCGATCATCTGCGGATACTTTGGCGACAAGATTGGACGTCGCAACCTCATGCTCGGTACGGTGTCGGTGATGGGTCTGACGTCGGTACTGATGGGTTTGCTGCCGACGTATGCGCAGATTGGTGTTTATGCGCCTCTGCTGCTTGTCATTCTCCGCATTATTCAGGGTTTCGCACTTGGCGGCGAGTCTACTGGTGGCCAACTGATGGCGCTAGAGCATGCTCCAGCAGACCGCCGAGGCAAATACTCCGGTCTGATCGGCATGTGCGCTCCGCTGAGCCAGATAGTTGCTAACGCGGTGCTTCTGCTACTTTCCTCAACGATGAGCGCGGGTGCTTTCATCAGCTATGGCTGGCGAATTCCGTTTGTGCTGAGCTTCGTGCTAGTGTTCGTCGGCATTTACATCCGACTGCGCGTGGCGGAGACGCCGGCCTTCGTCAAGATGCAGCAGTCCGCTGTTGCCAAAGTCGGAAGCCCTTTAAGGGATGCGTTCCGTCTTCACTACAAGACGATCATTCGCATGATGCTGTTTTTCTGCGGACCGACTGCACTTTTCTATCTTGCTGTCGTGTTCACCTTGAGCTATCTGACGAATACGCTCGGCGTGCCCAAGCAGACTGGCTTCATGTTGCTGATGATCGCCAATGCCTGTGCCATCGCAGGTTCGATCTTTGGTGGCCTGCTGAGTGACCGGATTGGCCGTAAGCGCGCATTGCTGTTCGCGTCCGCCGCGACCTTTGTGATCATGCTGTTTTATTTTCAGGTCCTGGCGACTCGAAGCTTCGTCCCGATGGCGATAGCCATGGGGCTTTTCATGGCATTCACGCAGGTCCAAACGGGGATACAACCGGTCGCGTTCGCTGAGGCGTTTCCCACCAATGTTCGCTATTCCGGTTCGGCCCTCGCATTCACCGGTGCGAGCCTGTTCGCTGGCGGCCCGATTCCGGTGGTCGCCGCGTGGTTGTTACACCTTGCCAACGGCTCCCCGTGGCCGCTCGTCGCATTGGTCGGCGCGCTCAATATCCTGTCGTTCTGCATGATTGCTATCGGGCCAGAGACCGCGGGCATCGACATGAACCGCCTCGACTCAGCGGCCGAGATCACCGGTGAGCATCAACGTGTCTCCGGGCAGGCGACTTACTGATCTCGCGCTGCGCCTTCGCTTTGCACTGGAAGAAGCACAGCCTTTAAGCACTCGACAGCAGATGGAGCAAACACAAATGGACAACGAAAACACTGGCCTACTCGCGATCTGGAGCACGATCGCTTCCGAATCGGAAACTGACTATATGCACTGGCTCACCCGGGAGCACATTTTTGAACGTGTAGGCATACCGGGTTTTCGGTCAGGGCGAGTCTTCAAGCGACGCAACAGCCGACCCTCGGAGTACGTGATGCTGTACGAACTGGACAGCGCGGACGTGATGGGGAGTTCTGGCTATCTGGAACGGTTGAATAACCCCACTGCGTGGACACGCCGGATCATGCCGACGCTCGAGCAGTTTCGCAGAGGCGGTGGAACCATCCTCGCCCAAGGTGCGAACTCAGGCGGACACGGCGGTCACCTCGCCATCGCAAGATTTGAAGACGCATTACCGGAATGCCTGACGGCCCTGCAAGGGCAGGCAATCGTCGATGCGCTCGCGAAAGAAGACTGGATGGTGAACGCGCAGATCATGGCCGTGAAAAACGAGGCGACAGCCATTGCCACGCAGGAAAAGTCGATGCGGCGAAGTTCAGAAGGTGAATTCGCGGGACTGCTTCTCGTGGAGTCGCTCGATAATGGCTCGCTTGACCGGGCGATCATGAAGGCGAGCAAGGCGGCCCGGACCAATCCTGATTTGTTCGATTTATACGACCTCGTCTTCGTCTGCCATTACAGTTAGGTAACTGCACAAGGGCATCTGATGCCTGGAATAATTCAGAGAGGGAAGCGGTCCGGCCGAGGCGAGACGTCGCATCGTATGTCCGTGACAATGTCTGTAACGGTCATTCGGTCAATTTATGCGGCGGTCCGCTTTGGGTCGGGAGTGTGAGTTCACCTATGGAGAAAGCTGCCGTCCGCCTGCCTGACGCTGTGACAGTCAGCACTCTGCCGCATTGCTGACCTAGAACCCAGCCTATTCCAATGACGGCTCAGGCCGAGGACTGGCCGGCCGCCGGACAGCGAAGGGCCGCCGTGCGTTTGCAACGGTCACCTCTGTTCATGCCAGTCCGGTCGCCAAGGCGTGGCGGTAGGGGTGGGAGGAAGAAAGTCCCCGGCGTCGAATCCAGACCGGGGTGCCGGACGCTCATCACGTGGTCCGGCCAGAGTTGGAAAAGTCGGTATCGGCACGCCCGGCATGCGCGGGTGCCGTGCCGTTCACCGATGGCGCAGGTGACTGGGCTGTTGCCGCCAGTTCGTCGCGTCGCGGAGTGCGGCTACCGGGCAGGGCGCGATGCGGGCTCACGGGTTGAAGCCGGCCGCGCTGGCCGACGCCGGAACGCCGCGCCAAACTGGCGGGCGCGTCTGGCCTCTTCCCCGTGCAGGTAAGTCGAGGTCGTCGCAACCGACGCATGACGCAGGTTGTCGCGCACCGCGACGAGTTCGACCCCCGCGTCCAGCGCGTGGGTCGCGTGCGTATGCCGCAGCCAGTGCGGGCTTGCGTGCCGCAGTTTCTGGGCGAGCGCCGGGTCGCGCGCTTCGATGCGCCCGGCCGCCGCCTCAAAAAATGCCCCCAGCACCTGCCGCAGCCGCGTCGCGCTGATGCCGGGGCCCGGGCGGCCCGGTGCCTCCGGCGGCCGCGCATCGTGTGCTTTCACGAGGGCACCGACCAGCGGCGTGGCCGGCTGCCAACGCGAACGCGTGACCGGCAGGCCGCGTGCCTTCAGATACGAACGCAGCGCGTCGCGGGCGAGTGGCGGCAGCGCGACGCGCCCCGGCTTCGCGCCCTTGCCGGTCACCGTGAGCCACCCCATGCCACGCGCATCGGCCGCTATGTCGCCAAGCGTCGCGGCCACCAGCTCGTGCGCACGCAGCCCGGTTGCATAGCCGAAATCCAGCACGAAGCGCAGGCGCTGCGCGGCCGGCGCCGGCCAGCCGCTGCGTTCGAGCCGGTCGGCGATGGCACGCACGCTCGTCCACTCGCGGCCGGTGAGCGCGCGTGCCGCGTCGAACGGGGTACGCGGGGTGCCGCCGCGCACCGTGACGCCGGCGAACGGGTTGAGGACCACGTAGTGCTGTCCCACGAGCCACGCGAAGAGCGCGCGCAGCACGGCCAGTGCATAGGCCGCCGAGCGCGCCGTCAGGCCCCTCGCGAACGGCCGCCACTCGACCGAGCGGCGCGGCCGCGGCGGTCCCGTCCAGCGCGCGGCGGGGGCCGGCCGCCGCAGGAACGCCCGGTAGGCGATCGCGTCGTCGGTCGTCAGTGACGAGAGCGGGGCGCGGCGCTCGACGAGGGCCCACAGCAGCAGCCGCTCCGCCTCGCGGCGGTACGCGCGCGCGGTCTGCGGCGCCTCGTGCAGCGCGAGCCACGCGTGGATCGCCTCGACATCGTTCGTCGCGTCGAGCCCGCACGTCTGCGGCGGCGCGCGGAAGCGCCCCTGCGAGCCGTCGAGCGCGGCGGGCAGCGCGGCCAGCGACCACGGCGCGAGTAACTGGTCTTCGGTGCGGTCTCGCTCGACGAGTGCTGCGGCACGCCTGCTGAGGTCCGGGTGCGCCGCGACGAACGCGGCGGCCCCGCGTGCGCCGGTGGCGCCGAGCCCCTTGACCGTCGCCCACCAGCGCTGGCGGCGCGGCATGACGAGCAGCAGTTCTCCGAGCGTGCCGATCCCGGCGGCGGCGAGTGCGTGCGCGGTGCGCGGCGTGAGCCACCGGCTCACCGGGTCGGCCGGGCGCGGCGCCGGGATCGGGGTGGTGCGCAGCAGGTCGATCGCATGGACCACGGCCGCAGCGTGCCGGGTCCGCCCGCCGGCCGGGCACCCGAAAAACGGGATCAGGTCGTCGCGCTGGCAGGCGCGGGCGCACGCGATGAGCTGCCGCCGGATGCGGGCGAGCACACCGCGGGATGACTGGCCGTCGGTACGGGTGTGATCGAGGTAGCGTGTCACGGCGGCGCGCGCGGTCAGCCCCTCGTGCCACGCGCGCAGCGCGGCGAGCGACGCCAGGTCAGGGCAGGTCGGGCGGGGCGGCGGATCCGGTCGGTCCGGCACGGGTCCTCCGCCCGGGGGGCCGGGCAGAGGTGGATGTCATGGAAACAGTTTAGGTCACGGGGAAGGCGTTTGCGATAAGTAGAGTTATCGCAAGTGACGCATGACATCATGCACCCAAGTGGGGGCGGGATAGGCGAGGTCGGTGATCAAACGCTATGGTGCCAGGGCCGGTCACGATGGAATCGGGTAGGCCGCGCCCTGTTCGTGGATCCGCACGATCGGCGCGCGCGGGTCGTGCGTCAGCCGGGCAGGGCGGACGGAAATGAAGGGGGAAGCCAGGGCTGTCAGCTCCTTCATTTGCGGACATTCATTGATACCTCGGCAGGTTGTGGCGATTAAGCGCGGTTTTGCTATTACGACTTATCAGGATTGAAACGACCGGAAAGCGCCGGAATGAATGACGCGCAGCCGTTCTCACAGCCAGCAGTGAATCGAGAGGGGTGGATAGTTGTGGCTATCTACCCCTTCATTTGCGGACACGGACCCTTGCAGGAACCGGATGACGTCGCCGGATGGGACCTGGCGTGACGACGCGGTGCGCGTAACCTGAGGACGCGGGACTGGATTTGTGACCGCAGCCGCGAAGCGCGCGGCCACGCGCAATGGAAGACTTTGAAAACGCAGAGACGTGCCCGGCGATCTGCGGCGGTCGACCTTCGGGGAAGACTAGCTCTCGCGCAGAACCCGGGCGTTGACGTTTCGCCGTCAGCGTCCTCGACCGTGCCCAGGCCAGATTCCCCTGGCGACTTCTCCCGGTGCGTGCCCGCCACAACAGGACGACGGGCCTGTGGCGGACCACATGCCGCTGCGTGCCGATTGCGCGAAGGCGCGCCGATCGGGTAGGGTGACGAGATTTCAACCACAACGAGGAAGTCACAATGAACAAGCAGGAACTGGTGGATGCAGTCGCCGCGAAGACCGGCGCAAGCAAGGCGGCCGCCGGCGAGGCGATCGATGCGTTTATCGGCACGGTCACCGCGGCCGTCACGAAAGGTGACACCGTGCAGCTGATCGGCTTTGGATCGTTTTCGACGGGCGCGCGTGCCGCGCGCGTCGGCCGCAATCCGGCGACCGGCGCCGAGATCCAGATCCCTGCCGCGAAGACCGTGAAGTTCACGGCGGGCAAGGCGTTCAAGGACGCCGTCAACGGCGCCTGAGAACGGACGCAGGCCGTCGGCCGGATGTCTGCCGACGGCGCGGCGTGATCGGGCAGGGGCCTGGACCCTGGCCCGCCGGCCTGGTAGGATCCAGTGCGAGATGCCGCGACCTACTGCGGCCCCTGCGATTCGCTGCACATCTATAAAGATACCTATCTGGGCGCAGACGACTCGTCGGCGGGCACGCTAGCAGGCTCGCTGCGCTTTGATAACTACGAGATCAATGTGAAGTACGCACTGACGCCGGCGCTTACCCTGTCGGGCGCGTACACCTACACGCACGGAGCGTATAACGGTACATCGCCCGGCTGGAACACCGCGATGTTGCAGGCAGACTATGCCTTGAGCAGGCGTACGGACGTCTATCTGGAAGGTGCCTACCAGAACGTGCATGGCGCGCCGGCTGATTCGGTGCTCTCGCATGCGATGCTCAACACGCTGGCGCCGTCGTCTAACAATCAACAATTTGCAGTGACCATGGGCTTGCGTCATACGTTCTAACGTATTGCCGCTTGGCTTGCATTGCCCGGTCGCCGAAAGCGCATTGATACCAGTTGCGACAGGTATTGCTATCGTCAGATTTAGCAAGCAACGGAAAATGGGCATAGGTTATCAGAGCGTGTCCAGGATCGGTTCTGAAGGCGTGGTCAGTCTGCCGACTACACGTCGAAAGGGGGGCCTCCAAGTGCAGACCCGGGAGGCGTTCCAGACCAGAAAGGAGGTCGATTATGGACAGCGTGGATCTCGAAGTCCTGAAGACGAGCGAGAACTGGCTCGCGCAAGGACATCGCGCGCTCCTCGTGACGGTGGTGAAGGCCTGGGGATCGTCGCCTCGGCCGCCTGGCGCGATGCTGGCGTTGCGTGACGACGGTCTCGTTGCCGGCTCGGTATCGGGGGGCTGCATCGAGGATGACCTGATCGAGCGAGTACGTCAGAAGGGTATCGATCAAACCGCGCCGGAGACTCTGACATACGGGATTTCCGCCGAGGAAGCGCACCGCTTCGGCCTACCGTGCGGCGGAACAATACAGCTGGTTCTGGAGCCTTTAACACCCGCGTCCGGTATTAGAGAGTTGTGCCACGCGGTCGGGGCCGGGCGCCTCGTCGCGCGCACACTCAACACGACGACCGGCGCTACGGCGCTGGAGGCCGCCCGCCACACCGACGGCCCGGGCTTCGACGGCCTGCGTCTCACCACGGTCCACGGCCCGCGCTACCGGATACTGGTGATTGGCGCAGGCCAGTTGTCGCGCTATCTCTCGCAGATCGCGGTCGGCCTCGACTATCAGGTGACGGTGTGCGATCCGCGCGAGGAATATATCGATGCGTGGGACGTGCCGGGGACGACGCACGGCGGAAGTGCCAGCCATCGCCATCGCCCCCAACACTGTGGGGATTACAAAGTGCCAGAACCGCTCTTCCGTTTTATCCGAATGACGTGAAATCCACCGCTGGACGATGATGGCGCCGAGCCATGGAAATGCCATGCACGCGGCAGTTAGACCACGGTCCTTTCGATATCTACGTGGCCTCCCAGATAAGGATTTGCCGTCCTTGCCCGTACCGAAAGACCGCTGTCCGCCGGGATGCCTGCACGACCGCCTAGCGCAGGATCGACCGGCTTGAAGTGGCCCCGCGTGCTGCCCGATGCGGTCGCATCGTTCGGCCGCAGTATTTCCCGCCCACTGTCGGCGGCCATTGCCTTAGACGCCGCACCTTGAGACGGAGTGACGACTTTATTTCGCGTTAGGAAAGCCCATGCTGAGTAAGGCTCGCCACCCAACCGGTCCTCACGAAAGGCCATGTTGACGAATTTATAGTCGCAACGTTGACATCTTTAATGTGTTCTACGTTAGGACCAAACTGCTCTCGTGCACATCGAAGCTCTCCAGGTAGGTGAGATGGCACTCGGGCATATCCACCGGCGCCCCACAGCTGGCGCAGGGCTCGATAGGCCCGAGTCCCGGGCGGCGAATCGGGACGCCTTCTCTCGCCATCACCAGTGCACACCGGGCGGTGGCACAGACCTGGCGGCAGTAGCATTCGAGACCTTCGCTTCCCGAGATTTCGACCTCAGGGTCGCCGTCGTGGTAATAACGCGTTCCCCATTCCCTCGATATAGAGAAAAAAGCGCGCCGGGGAATCGTCGCGTGCAAGTGAAGCACTCGTATTCATCGTCGCACTGGTCCATGGTTCCTCCACCTGAATTTGCTTGCAAAAAAGACCGGTTCGGACAGCGATGTCTGTCGTCCGCTTCAACCAACGAATCCCCTCTCTGCTACTCGCGTTGCGCTAACAATCTGCATGGGTGACGACTACGCTCAGTCAAACCCTGCAAGAATCCCCAGCGTCGCACTTTCGCGCAGCAACTACTGCGCGTGGATTTCATGCAACCACGATTCAATCTGCGCACGCGCATCAGGCGAGCGGATACCGCTCCCGGGTGAGAGATGATCGAAATGCTTTGCGTACCAATCGGCACGCCCTATGCCCGGTCGTCGAGCACAAGCCATGTCAGCACGCCATGAAGCCAGACGTCGTTTCGCCGGGGTCACGCGCATCGCCGGTGCTGAAGGCGATAGCGCGTCTTCACGGAAAACTCCGATGCGCCACGGTTTCGTTATCGATGGGCTACTCTGTCTCGGCGTAATTCTTATGTTGCGCCCCGCGGAGTGTGGGGCAGAACCGCCTCGCATAAAGTCACGAACCCGTCAGTGGAGCGGGGCGGCGCCGCGCGGATAAACGTCGCCGCGGCAGTCCTGCCCGGTTGGACATGAATGAGTCTTCGGTATCACCGAGAAGATGTTCATTCGTGTCACGCTCTCAACTACGCTGGCGGTTGCCAGAAGATTGACCTCGACCACCTGGTGCTGCGTGCCATTCTCCGTTCTGGACAGGACATGGCGCTCGGGCGCACGGTTGTCCAGAAAGCGCACAACAGCTTCCATGAAACCCGAGCGGTCCGGGATGTCAAGTTCGGAACGGTACTTTGCGAAACTGCGGAGGTCGCCGATTGGAAGCAGTTCCCGGTAGAGATCTAACCCCACTACGACCTCTACCAGGGCGCATCGAGACTCGGCCCACGAATCCAGCAGTGTCCAGAGTTCCGGGTCTCCATAGTCAGCAAACACGAAGAGCCAGCAATTCGCCACGTGAAACTGGATGGTCAGCAGCGGGCCCAGCGGCGTTTCGTGCCCGCCCAGCGTCAAGGAAGCGGAGTCTCCCCTGCACCCTAGCCACTCGTGTGAGTCCGTATGGATTCGCAAGGTCGGCATGCCAGCGAGTCGCTTTATAAAAGAACTGTCTTCTTCGACCGGAACGAAGGCTCTGATATCGGCACCGCGTAACACAAAGGTATCCTTACTATGTGACGTTGTGCTGGAGGGAATTTCAGTTTGGTCAGGGATGTTCATGGTTCGTAGGGTTTAAAGGTCTGATACGGGGTGTTGTATAAAAAACGGTATAAAAATCAGTGGGTTGGGGATCTGTTGAGTTGGATGTTAACGCGGGTGACGAGGCCTTGCAACGGGAATTTTTTATACGGTCCGACTCAAAAGGTGCCGCCCGGTTGCACAGAGGCCAGCGGTCCGCGCAGTGAGTGCGCCGGCCGGAAGCTTCGGTTGACAGCGGGCATCGTGGTTCGATGGGTCGGTGCAGAAGCGAGCCATGCCTGACTTGCAGAAGTGCACAACCTGGCACCCTCAATCGGGGTATTGGGGCGACCGGATGCCCGGTGTGCGTGGTTCGGGAACAGGCGATTGGCGATGTGACGTGATGAGGGCTGTTGATCTTTCAACCGGAACGAACATCACCGCAGCTACCTTGACAATTCAGGCCAGGGCAAGTATCGCCGCCGCTGTAGATTGTTGTGTTTGTCAAGATGTCGCGAGGCATAAACAAAGCCGTGGAAAACGGTGCTACTGGCGTGAGGGGATCGGTGCGCAGGCGGCTCCCGACACGGCAATACCGGGGCCATGCCGGTTCGCATGGGCAGTGCACTCGCGGACGACGGCCATCCGTCTGCAGGCTGCCCTTTACTATACAATTTGCCTATACAAGACACTTCCCCTCTGTTCACAGACACTGCCGATATCTCTATGCCCCGACGAAATCGAGATGCCGAGTACGTTGCGGTGTTGCGGGGATACTGGCGTATTCACAAGGCACTGCCGCCCTTTGGCCGTCTCGGATCGCTCTTCAGCATGTCAATCGGAAAAATCGAGTTGGCAGACTGCCAGCCAGCGTGACACCATCAAATCTGCCAGCCGTCGGGCATCACTGAAACCCACTGTCCCCTTCAAATCCGCTTCGAGACGTCGCCCCGGTTCTGCTTTTATCTCGTCGACCAATCCGTTCCGTTCCCCGGTCCATGCGAACTGAACCTCCTGCATTTCCTCGGCATAGTGTCCAACCACTCTGATGATTTGCGGGAACGCTTCGGGCGAGTTGCGCTCGATGGTCGCGAGATGTGCGTCGCATTTCAGAAACTTTGATTCGGTAAGCGCATTGAATCTGAGCAACTCGGACTCAAACGAGGGCGAACCGGACTTATCTCGGAGTCTTGCTCTGTTCTTTCGATCAATGAGCTTTTCGAATTCTTCGGGAGCATGTGGAAGCACATCCTCCGCGGTAATGGCTGGGCCCAGTTGCAACGGGTGCCCTTCGGAGCGACGGCATTGTTCGAATTCCGTGGCATAGTAGCCGCCGTCCTGGATTAAGACCGTGAAGTCCTCGTGCAGAATGGAGAGTCCCCATTTTCGCGCCTCGTTCTCCTTCTTTCTGGCGTGCGCGTGAAGCTGGTTGTGGTCGAAAACAGGGGTGACGAGCAGCCATTTCTGAATCCTCGTGGACCCAATCCGCCCAGCAATCTCTTCCTTATAAGTTCGTAGCTTGGGCACATCCTGTGTGATTTTGTCGCGAATTGCCTCACGCAACTCCTCCTGCGTCTAGCTCTTTTCCGGGCAATAGCACTGAAAGGCCAATCCGTCAGTGGTCCAGCCTTCAATGCCGTAGTCACCAGGGGAAGCGGGCATCCGCTGGTAAAGCGCACCGAACTTCAACTTGAACGCCATCTGGCATAAGTGTTCACAGCTTGTGCCGTTGAACGTACCAAAATCTGTCTGAATCAACTGATGCCCCCAAATGGCTTCCAAGCGGTGATTGGAGGCAGCGCTCGCTTTCGTCCCGGGGGCCTCCTGAGAACAAATTGATGTTCCGGACCCGCAGTTGTCCCAAAGCTCTCGTTATCGATTGTTCAGGCGCATTTTAAGCGCATGGTGACCCCAAATGAAGGTCTTCACGAATTGCGGTCAGATTGTAGGTATTTCTGTTCGGGGCTTGGACGGGCGTTTCTCGCACACCACAGGTGCGCCGGCTTTGATATTAGGGTTGCTTCTCCACGATGCTGCTCGCTCAGGACGGTGAGGTTTTTCGGGATTGGAGAAGGCGAGGTGTCGCGGACATATTCGACTCACCTGCAAGGGATGGCTGAAGAGACAGCTGCGTCGCTTACAGAAAATGGCTCGGGATGAACGCTGACGTGGCGCCAGAGATGTCGACCGGCAAACGGGTAGACGAGGGTGATGCAGCGTTCGCGTTCACTGCTACGCAATGTCCTCACGTGGTCTGCTGGCAACGCGGTGACGTCGATACGAAGTACAGCGGCGATGCTCTCGAAGGTCTTAAGGGGGCCAGGGGGAGGCGTTAACCGCAATGAGGGACATGTGTCTCTCTCAAATCTAAACGCGACGGTAGCGCGGAGTATGAGTCTCGCGCGCTAGACGTTTGATGAAAACAAAGTCATCTCTTCTAGCCGCTGCCGACCAATTGCTCCGCATTCTGATTTCAGACGTCGAGAGGGACGTTGAGGTCGTCGCACGTGAACCCAACCTTGCGCCAGCTATGGTCGGGCGCTGCATGCGGGCGTTGGACCGGCTGCGAGCCGCGCAGCAAATTGTGCGAACGGTTGGGGCGGACGATGGTGGCCAGCAGGGAAGGGCAGTGGCGGGTGTGCGCGAGGCGACGGAATCACTCGCAAGAGAACGGCCGGACGACTATTCGGCTCATGCGGTTGAATGAATTGTATTAGCCGGTACTCGACCAGTCAGACAATGTCATCGGAGATGCCGTCCACTCCCAACTATGGAAATGATTTTCCTGTGCGAGTCGAACCTCAAGCCTGCGCCTCCGGCGCACCGCTTCGCGGCTTCGGGCTTGACCTTTTCCTCGCACTGAAAAGGTAGCTAGCAAGTCGGGAATGAAGAAGCAAACTGACACTGTCTGTCGAGTCAAGTGCTGCTGTCTACAAATGAATGCTGCTGGGGAGCCTAGAGAGTGGCGGGAGGGAGACAAGGAAGCTCCGTTTGAGCTCGAACTCGGCGCAAGCCCTTGCGCCGGTTTCCAGGAGCGTAGCGACATCGACCTATAACATGCGCGCGATGTCCGCACCCGCAAGAAAGCTTCGTCAGTGCGCCGTTGATTGCGCTCAAGTCTCTTCGATAAAGTTTACGTCGAGCAGGGCAGAGACTTTTTCATCTAATGCGTTTGCGACTCGTTCGACCATCTCGATTTTGAGGTCCGGACTGGTGCGCTCAATTAGTGAGGCGTATCCAACTGGAAGCTCAGCGGCTTGTTCCAGTTGCCGCATATTCATCGCGCGCTGCGAGCGGGCACACGCGATGTTGCGTGCGACGGTTGCCTGCAGGGGAGGCCCGGGGGTGTACTTGTCGTCTAGGGAAGGTCGCACCTCAAACAGTTGTCTTGGTGCCACGTCCAGGCTCGTCGCGAGTCTGTCGACTGTGCTCAACTTAGCGTTCCCTTGCTTCCGCTCCATAAGGAAGAGGGTATTCCTGCTGATGCCCGCAGCGTCGGCTAGCTCTTGGGCAGAGATGTTCCCCTGCGTCCGTAAGTAGCTAACCGCATGGGACAGCCGAACCAGCGCCGGGCTTCGCCTCGTCATTTTCTCTTCGTTTTTTAGGTAAGCGCAGTGTAGGGCGGCAGCTTTTTAAGGCAACGGGCAGGGCCAACTGCCCGGAGAGAAATTTTGCGCGCAAGGTTTCTCAGAGCGAGAACTTACTCTGACGAGGTCACATTTACCGTACAAGGGTGAATTTTAGACCAGTGAAGTTTGACATCAAACTCAAACTTCACCGACGTCAGCACGATGCGGCTCGCCTCGCTCGATCAAACCAGCCCGGTCGCGTAGTACACGGCGATCACGAAGAACACCGCCAACGTCTTGATCACCGTCACCGCGAAGATGTCGCGATACGATTGGCGGTGCGTCAAGCCGGTGACCGCCAGCAAGGTGATCACCGCACCGTTGTGCGGAAGCGTGTCCATGCCGCCGCTTGCCATCGCCACCACCCGATGCAGCACTTCCAGCGGAATGTGCGCCGCGTCCGCACCCTTGATGAACAGGTCGGACATAGCGGCGAGCGCAATGCTCATGCCGCCCGACGCCGAGCCCGTGATACCCGCCAGCGTGCTGACCGAAACCGCTGCATTGACGAGCGGATTGGGAATGCTCTTCAACGCGTCGCTCACCACCAGGAAGCCGGGCAACGCCGCGATCACGCCGCCAAAGCCGTATTCCGACGCGGTGTTCAACGAAGCCAGCAGCGCGCCCGCCACTGCGGCCTTCGTGCCGACCGCGAAGCGCGCGCTGACGCGGCTGAACGCGGTCAGCATCACCATCACGATGCCTAGCAGCAGCGCCCCTTGCACGGCCCAGATCGCGACCACGCTCTTGACGGTGGTTTCGACCGGCGCGTGCAGGCCCGGCAGGATGTCCGGCGTGATCGTGAAGGTCGGGCCGTACCAAACCGGAATCCAGCGCGTCAGCAGGAAGTTGGCGACCCCCACCACGACCAGCGGCGCGACGGCCAGCAACGGATGCGGCAGTTGCGTCGATTCCACGCGTTCCGGTTCATTGACGAGGTCCGTGCCGTAGCCTTCGCCGGTCGCCATCGCGGCGCGGCGGCGCCATTCCAGGTACGACAGACCCACCACGATGATGAACAGCGAGCCGATCACGCCGAGCGTCGGCGCGGCCCAGGAGGTGGTCTTGAAGAACGTGGTCGGAATGATGTTCTGGATCTGCGGCGTGCCGGGCAGCGAATCCATCGTGAACGAGAACGCGCCCAGCGCGAGGGCGCCGGGCATCAGGCGCTTCGGAATATTGCTCTGGCGGTACAGTTCGGCGGCGAACGGATAGACCGCAAACACCACCACGAAGAGCGACACGCCACCGTAGGTGAGCAGTGCGCACACGGCGACGATCACCGCATTCGCGCGCGAGCGGCCGATATAGCGTATTGCCGCCGCGACGATCGACTCGGAGAAACCGGATAGTTCGATCACTTTGCCGAACACGGCGCCCAGCAGGAACACCGGGAAGTACAGCTTCACGAAGCCGACCATCTTATCCATGAAGATGCCCGTAAAGACGGGGGCGACGGCGGCCGGTTCGGTGAGCAGGACGGCCGCGAGCGCAGCGATTGGCGCCAGCAGAATGACGCTGTAGCCGCGGTAGGCGACAAACATCAGGAACGCCAGGGCGGCGAGGACGATGACAAAGGACATTAAGTCTCCAAAGCTTGGTTGTTCTACATGTGACGCCGTGCTACTCGTGCGACGGCATGGCGCCGCGAGAAAGCAGGTTCCGTGCCATGCCCGCCGCCACGGTTGATACAGCGAGCGGATGACCGAGGCGGGAAGCGCGAACCGGCGGATTGTACCCAAACGTCTCAAAGTTCGGACACAAACGCGCGCACGACGGGTTCTACCACGTGGTAAATGTTGCGAGCAGGGGATTTCCGGCGTTCTCAGAAATGAGATAAGCTTGTCTCGCAGAAGAGACACGCCCGCAAGAACGATAGCCGGAGACAGTGACGACATGATGAACGATTGCGCGGGCCTGCCTGCCACTTACGGCGACGTACTGCGCCGGGCGAGGGACTCGCTTTTTCGCACCTTTGAAAATTTCAGCGAAGGCACGTTCATCGTCGACGCCGATGCGCGCGTCGTCTGGATCAACAAGCGTTACGCGGCGCGCTTCGGCTTTGCCGATCCACAGCAGGCGATTGGCCGTGACTGCGAAGCGGTGATTCCAAATAGCCTGATGCGCGAGGTTGTCACCAGCGGTAAGCCTATCCTGCTCGACATCATGGAAACGGACCGCGAACCGCTCGTGGTCACCCGTTTGCCACTCAAGGACGATGCGGGCGTGACGCTCGGCGCGGTTGGCTTCGCGCTGTTCGACGAACTGAAGGCGCTCACTCCGCTCTTTTCTCACTATTCGCGCGTGCAGGAAGAACTGATCGCGACGCGCAAGTCGCTCGCGCAGGCGCGCCGCGCGCGCTATACGTTCGGCAGCTTTGTCGGCACCAGCGCGGCCTGTCTCGAAGTGAAGCGGCACGCGCGCCGTGCGGCGCAGCTCGAATCGCCGGTGTTGCTGCTCGGCGAAACCGGCACTGGCAAAGAGCTGCTCGCGCATGCGATTCACGGCGGCTCGGCCCGCGCGAATCAGCCGCTCGTCACCGTCAACGTCGCGGCGATCCCCGATACCTTGCTCGAAGTGGAATTCTTCGGGGCCGCGCCCGGCGCCTATACCGGCGCGGACCGCAAAGGCCGCGTCGGCAAATTCGAACTGGCGAACGGCGGTACTCTCTTTCTCGATGAAATCGGCGATATGCCGCTGGCCTTGCAAGGCAAGCTGCTGCGCGTGTTGCAGGAGAAGGAGTTTGAACCGCTCGGCTCGAACCGGATCGTGCGCGCCGACGTGCGGATCATTGCCGCGACTTCTGCCGATCTGCCCGCGCTCGTGTCCGCGGGACGCTTTCGCGCCGACCTGTTCTACCGGCTGAACGTGCTGACGATCCACGCGCCGCCGTTGCGCGAGCGGCCGTCGGACATCGAAGCACTGGCCTACGCGATCCTCGAGGATCTGTCGACGCACGCGCGCGCGGGCAGCCATTTCGAGTTGGCGGACGACGCACTGCGGCTGCTCTGCGCGTATGCGTGGCCAGGCAACGTGCGCGAATTGCGCAATACGCTGGAGCGGGCCGTGCTGCTCTCCGACCGCGAACGGATCGACGCGCGGACGCTGGCGCCGTTTATCGGCTCAGCCCAGCCGGGCGGGCAGAGTCGTCTTCACGCGACGAAGGTGGCCGCGCTCACGCCAACGCTGTCGCCAGGATCACGCGCGAGCGCGGCAACGCCCGAACCGGCGTCATGGACAGAAGCAATGGCCGCGTTCGAAAAGCGCTTCCTGAGCGACGCGCTGCGCGCCAACGGCGGCCGCGTGATCGACACCGCCCGCCAGATCGGCATGAGCCGCGCGACGCTCTACAAGAAGATCGCGGCGTACGGCATTGAGGTATGAGGTGCTCCGGCGAGCTGGAGTGACGCAGTGCGATGTCCCCATGGCACAATCTCTGGATCGAACAAGAAGATGTGATCGGGGCTTTGCAATGAAACACAGTCTTTCGTCATCGGCTCGCCGGGCCAGCGCTTCGCTTGCGCTCGGCGCGGTTTCCGTACTCGGCGCTTGCAGCAGCAGCGCGCCGCTATTCCTGCCCGATGGCCGCGCAACCACACTGGTTCAATGCCCGGCCGGCTCCGACTCCTGCTCGCAGCAGGCCAGTGCAAGTTGCGGCGGCGCATTCGACGTCGTGCGACAGTCGAGCGAGAGCGGCACGCTCAGCCTGATATACGCGTGCCGCGCGAAATAAGACAAAGCGGATAGAGCGCCGGCGCAATGCGGGCGCCATGGTCCGCGGCACATTTCAGTTCGCCTCGCTAAGTGGTGGAAAGACGGTGGTACGCGCGCCTTGGCGCATCAATTGCCACGCCGACAAGTTACGGCTCCGAAATAGTCCGTATTCATCGCGCACACTGCGCCAGCCGTTACTATGCGTATTGAGTTTTTAAATTCAATCTTTCAGCGGCAGGCTGGTAATATATTTTCGCGACAGCAGCACCAAGCCGCGGCTTAACGATCCTCCGCTTCTGCTCGTCCGCACGAGTCGGTGCGGAAGCCAACGGAACGTTGAGTTCGCAGGCAGTATTGTCGTTCTCGCGCGCCAGTTTCACGAATAATGCATATTTTCCTGATTTACTTGACGGGGAAAAGACTCAAGAAATTTTTTCCGGTTGTGATTTGCGGTGCCGCGCCCATCGCGGCACGTTCAACGCTTGCGATTTACGGTCCAAACTAATTCCAAGATTCCGGGGATAGCAATGAATCATCAGCAACTCGAAAAAGACATTGAACATCTGGAACGTGTTTTTTCCCATCTTTCCCTCGAAGACGGCATTCCGCTGTCATATTGGCGCAGCCGTATCGACGTCGTTTCCGACGCTGTCCGGGTACCGGCGCAAGCCAGCCGCATCAAGCGGCTCAATGCCGCGTTGTCCGCGCTGGAAATGCGGCAGAAAGCCTGAACGCCGCCCGCCGGCCAGTCGCGCATCGCAACCGCGTAGCGCCTGACGGCTCGCTGCGTCGGTTTGCCACCGCGCCCGGACGGTTTCCATCGGCCGAACTTGCATTGACCAGGACACTCATGCACCCAGCAGGACTTTCCGCGCCGCGGTTGGCGGCGCTAAGCCGCGCCATGCAGGGCTATGTGGAACGCGGCGAAGTCGCGGGCGTCGTGTCGATGGTGTGGCGGCGCGGCGAAATCGGCTATTTCGAGGCGCTCGGTTCGCGCGACGAAGCCGCGCAAACGCCGATGGAGCGTGACACGCTGTTTCGCATCGCGTCGATGACCAAGCCGGTGACGAGCGCCGCGATCCTGATGCTAATCGAAGAGGACCGGCTCGCGTTCGACACGCCGATCTCCGTCTGGCTGCCCGAACTTGCCGCACTGCGCGTGCTGCGCGACCCCACCGGTCCGCTCGACGACACCGAGCCGGCCAAATCATCGCCCACCGTGCTCGATCTGCTCACGCATCGCGCCGGTTTCGCTTATCACTTCACCGCAACCGGGCCGCTGGCCGAAGCCTACGCGGCCGCTTTCAACGGCTTCGAAGCGCACGGCGATAGCGGCGTGTGGCTCGCGCGCATTGCGGGCTTGCCGCTGATGTTTCAGCCCGGCTCCCGCTGGCACTACGGCATCGCGACGGATGTACTCGGCGTGCTGATAGAACGCGTGAGCGGCATGCCGCTGGGCGATTTTTTCCGCAGGCGTCTATTCGAGCCGCTCGGCATGCGCGATACCGCCTTCTGGGTGCCCGACGCGCAACTTCAGCGCCTGGCGACCGCATATGGCGTCGAGCCCGGTACGCAACGGCGCGTGGTCGAGGATCATCCGTCGGCGAGCCGCTGGGCCAACCCGACGCGTTTTCAGAGCGGCGGCGGCGGGCTCGTTTCCACCGCGTGGGACTATCTGCAGTTCGCGCAACTGCTGCTCGGACGCGGGCGCGTCGGCCAGACGCGTTTGCTGTCGCATCGCTCGGTCGACCTGATGCGCTCTAATTTTCTGACGCGCGACCAGCGGCGCGTGCCGGCCTTCGGGCACGTGTTGTGGTTGGGTCAGGGCTTCGGACTGGGCTTATCCGTGGTCGACGATCCCGCGCAGCAACTCGCGCTCGGCTACCGCTCGCTGGGCTCATTCGGCTGGCCGGGCGCATATGGCACCAGCTGGTTTGCCGATCCGGTCGAAGACATGATCGGTCTCATGATGATCCAGCGGCGCAGCATCGAACCTTTCCCGATGTCGATCGACTTTGAGCGCCGCGTGTACGATTCCATTGACGATTGAGAGTGTCCTGATCGCCGCGGCCGGAGCCGCGCGCGCCTGGCGTGATGCGATCGCGGGTCTCGCTATCCGGCACTTTATTCATCTGATAGTGTCCGCTCTGCAATGTCAATCGATGGGAGCACCGCCATGGCCTCGTACAAACAGTTGACCGCGCAGCTGAAAAAATTGCACCAGGAAGTCGCAGCGGCCCGGGAGAAAGAAATGGCGCAAGCCATTGCCGACATCAAGCAGAAGATCGCCGAATACGACGTGACAGCCGAGGAGCTCGGTTTCACGAGCGTACGCAAGCCGGCGCGCAAGTCGGCCTCGACGTCGGTCCCTCGATATCGAAACCCTAAAACCGGCGAAACCTGGAGCGGTCGCGGACGCTCGCCCGGCTGGATCGCGGGCAAGAATCGCGAGCGCTTTCTGATCGAAGTGTGACGAGCATTGGCGGCGGACGCTTTCGCACCGCGTGCGCTGTGGGTCCGCGGCAGAACTGCCAAAGTGATGTCGCGCGCGATTCCTACCGCACCGCTGCGCGAGTCCCGAAAACGCTCACCTTTCGCAGAACCGGCAGGTCGGAGCGGGACTTTTTCTGTCGACGCGCGCACGCTCCACCCATTCTCGGTGAGCGCGGTCTTGCCGACCGACGCACCTTCTCATGCGATCGGTGCGCTGCATCGGGCGGCACACGAAAGATCCAGAGCTAGTCCCGTCAAGCTTGACTAGCAGGCGTTTCAGGGACTAAGCAAAGTCGCCGCAACAGCATCCGAATCCCGTTTGCGCTCCTGCCAGCGTTCAAAGTACAGCCGCAACTCGCGCCACAGGTGCGTGAGCGGCCTTCGAAGCTTTCACCTTCCGGGTTCGGCGCGGCGTCATCCGCGTAGCGTCCCGAAAACCCTCACCTTTGCGTTTTTCCGACGCGCGCCGGTCTTTGCTCGCGCAGACAGCGGAGCCGGGTTTGCGTGGATACACGGCAGCACCGGCGCCCGACCGCCCACACCGAATCGGGCCAGCGAGGCGTAAGTCGTTCGAAGCCGCCCACTGGGCGCGGCGCTCCGCGACCGGCCCTTTCCCCCGACGCCGCCCCGGGCGTGTATCATTCGTTCCCTGCGCTGTTCTGCGCTGGCGATTCCCGCCTTGTCGAACGTTTGTTCCCGACCTGTTTCCGACGCGGCGAAATGGCCAGTCGCGCTGGGTTCCGGCCCGACTCCAGCAGCTCACGCCGCCGCGCAAGGCGCGGCACACCGGCCGCCACCGGCCGCCGGGAACCGCCCGAACCCCTATCTGTGACCGCCAGACCCGATGTCAGTCTCTGAACTCAAACGCCGCCGCACGTTCGCGGTCATTTCCCACCCGGACGCGGGTAAGACCACGCTCACCGAAAAGCTGCTGCTGTTCTCGGGCGCGATTCAGATCGCGGGCACCGTGAAGGGCCGCAAGAGCAATCGCTATGCGACGTCCGACTGGATGGAGATCGAAAAGCAGCGCGGCATTTCCGTGGCCAGCTCGGTGATGCAGTTCGAGTACGGCGACGCCGTCATCAACCTGCTCGACACGCCGGGTCACGAAGACTTCTCCGAAGACACCTATCGCGTGCTGACCGCGGTCGACGCCGCCGTGATGGTAATCGACGGCGCGAACGGCGTCGAAGCGCAAACGCTGAAGCTGCTCGAGGTGTGCCGCAGTCGCAAGACGCCGATCGTCACCTTCATCAACAAGCTCGACCGCGAAGTTCGCGAGCCGCTCGAACTGCTCGACGAAATCGAGCAGCATCTGGGCGTCGCCGCCGTGCCGTTCACCTGGCCGATCGGCATGGGCAAGGAATTCCAGGGCGTCTACGACATCCAGCGCGATCAGGTGCGCGTGTTTCGCGCCGGCCAGGATACGGCGGGCGGCGCGGTGGAAACGCTGCAGGCGTTGGGCAACGAGGAAGGCGAGCGCCGTTTCGGCCATAGCTGGGTGCGTGCGAAAGACGAGATCGACCTGATCACCGGCGCGACGCCCGACTTCGACCGCGAGCAGTTTCTTGCCGGCCAGCAGTCGCCGGTGCTGTTCGGCTCGGCGATCAACAACTTCGGCGTGAAGGAAATTCTCGACGCGCTGGTCGACCTGGCGCCGCCGCCGTCCATGCGCATGACGGTGCAGCGTCCTGTCATGCCCGACGAGCCGAAGTTCACCGGCGTCGTGTTCAAGGTGCAGGCAAACATGGATCTCGCGCACCGCGACCGCGTGGCGTTCATCCGCGTGTGCTCGGGGCGTTTCGAGCGCGGCATGGCCGTGAAGGTCACGCGCTCGAGCAAGACCTTCCGCGCCAACAATGTGGTGACGTTCCTGTCGCAGCGTCGTGAGACCGTGAGTGAGGCGTATCCGGGCGACATCATCGGTATTCCGAATCACGGCACGCTGAGTCTCGGCGATACGCTGACCGAAGGCGAGCCGCTGCAATTCGTCGGCCTGCCGTTCTTCGCGCCGGAAATTTTCCAGACCGTCGAAGTGGTCGATCCCATGCGCGCGAAGCAGCTCGGCGAAGCGCTGAAGCAACTCGGCGAAGAGGGCGCGATTCAGGTGTTCCGTCCGGAAGGCGGCGGTCTGACGATTCTCGGCGCGGTCGGCCAACTGCAGTTCGAAGTGGTGTCGCACCGTTTATCGACCGAGTACAAGGTGGACGTGCGGATGGCGCCGGCGCGTTACCGGATGTCGCGCTGGGTCACTTGCGACGACGCGGCCGAATTGCGCCGCTTCACCGATTCGTACGCGGCGCGCATCGCGCTCGACGCATCCGATGCGCCGACTTATCTGGCGTCGCACGTGTCCGAGATCGAAGTCGCGCAGAAGGCGTGGCCGAAGATCGTGTTCAACGAATTGCGCGAGCATTCGGGCGCTCCGTTCAAGAGGGCGATGTGATTTGCTGCGGTTAAGGGTGCAATTGCAGACCCAGTTTTAGCGAATGAAGTAGAAAAGACAGAGCCGCGTTGATGACGCGGCTTTTTTTTCGCCCGCGATCCCGCGACCGTTCACGCATGCATCGAGCCGCGATCTGCTGACGCATACCCTGGTCGCGCCTCGCACGCGCCGCACGAACGCCCGACTTCGCCTATGCTGACTGAGACGCGACCCACCTGTACGTCGCGCCTTTCTCGTCCCGCGGAGCGCCCCGTGACCGTACGCAATCTCGACGCGTTGTTTCGACCCCGCTCCGTCGCCGTGATCGGCGCGTCCGAACGGCCGGGCAGCACCGGCGCCATGGTCTGGGCTCGGGTGCTGGAAGGCGGCTTCGACGGGCCGCTGTGGCCGGTCAATCCGAACTACGAGCAGCTTGGCGCGCGCGCCGTGATCCGCGACGCCGGCGATCTGCCGCAAGCGCCCAGCGTCGCGCTGATCTGCACGCCGCCTGCCACATGGCCGCGCATCGTGCATAAGCTCGGCGGCCTGGGCACGCGGGCGGCGATCATCGTCGGCCAGGCGCGCAGCGATGATGACCGTCTCGCGGTGCGGCACGCGCTGTCGGCGGCGCGGCCGCATCTGCTGCGCATTGTGGGGCCGGGCAGCCTCGGCGTGGTCTCGCCCGCGCTGCGCGCGCATCTGGGCGCGCCGTCGTGCACGGTCAGCGCCGGCGGCGTCGCGTGGGTCTCGCAGTCGAATGCGCTGACCAATGCGGTGCTCGGCTGGGCGCAAGCGCGTGGGCTCGGTTTCTCGCATGCCGTGGCACTCGGCGACGAAGCCGACGTGGACGCCGGCGACGTGCTGGATTACCTGGCCAGCGATCCCGGCACCCGGGCCATTCTGCTGGAACTCGATACGGTGCGCTCGGCGCGCAAGTTCATGTCGGCGGCGCGGGCGGCGGCGCGCAACAAGCCGGTGTTGGCGCTGCGCAGCGGGCGCGCGGACCCCGTCGATGGGCTCTACTCCGCCGCGTTCCGGCGCGCGGGCATGGTGCGCGTCGACGCGCTCGACGACCTGCTCGACGAAGTGGAAACGCTCGGCGTCGGCCGCGTGGCGGCGGGCGCGTCGGCGACGTTGATTACGAGTGACCGCGGCCTCGCCACGCTCGCCTGCGACGCATTCGCCGCCGCCGGCGACACGCTCGCGCCGTGGCCCGCCGACGTGTCGGACGCGTTGCGGCAGGTGCTGCCGCACGCGGTCGGCGGCAATCCGCTGCAACTGGGCGACGACGCACGTCCCGAGCATTTCGGCACCGCGCTGAAACTGCTGGCCGAGCATCGCAGCACGGGCACCGCCTTCGTGGTTCATGCGTCGACGCACGGCGCGCCGGTCGGCGAAGTCGCTCAGGCTCTCATTGCGAATCAGCGTTTCGCGTATCGTGGCCTGCTCGCGTGTTTCTTCGGCGGCCTCGATGCGGCGACGCGCGATGCGCTGCACGCGCAAGGCATTCCGGTTCATACGACGCCGCGGCGGCTTGCGCGCGCATTCGCGCGTCTGGTCGATTACCGGACGGGCCGCGAACTGCTGATGCAAACGCCCGAAGGATTGCCTGCGCAGATTCCCGAAGCGATCGACGTCGCTCAGGCGCAGGTTTGCGCCGCGCTCGCTGGCGGCGAGCGGGAGCTGACTGGCGAAGCGGCGGCGCGTTTTCTGGCGAGCTTTGGGCTGCAGGTCGAAAGGCGAGTAGACAATGGCGAATCGTCGGAAAAACCCATAGTCGAGATCGCCATCGAGCTTTTCGACGACGACAACTTCGGGCCCGTTTTCCACTTCACCATGCCGTCCGCCGACGGCATGTCCGCGGCGCAGCGCATCTACGGGCTGCCGCCGCTGAATCCAGTACTCGCGCGCGACATGGTGATGCGCTCGCCGTACGCGCGGCTGATTGCGCCGGAGCCGGCCCTCGCCGCGCTGACCGCGCTGTCCCAAACGGTTTGCGAGGTCAGCCAGATCGGAGGCCTGTCGTTGTCGTTGAGGGTATACGGCGATCGCGTGACGGTGGTCGACCCCGTCCTGAAGCTCACCGCACAGCGCAGCCGGCTCGCGATCATGCCGTATCCGCGCCGCTTCGAAGAAACGCTCGACTGGCACGGCGTACGCGTGACGGTACGGCCGATCCGTCCGGAGGACGAGGCCGCGCATCACGACCTGGTCGAAGCGATGACGCCCGAGGATTTGCGTCTGCGCTTTTTCGGCGCGGTGGGGAGTTTCGACCATTCGCAGCTCGCGCGCATGACGCAGATCGACTACGACCGCGAAATGGCGCTAATCGCCACGGTGACGAGCGAAGAGGGCCTCTCGCGGACCTTGGGCGTGGTGCGCGCCGTGGCCGACCCCGACAACGAGACGGCCGAATTCGCGGTCGCGGTGCGCTCGGACCAGAAGGGGCGGCGACTGGGTCGGTTGCTGATGGACCGGATCATCCGCTATGCGCGGGCGCGCGGCACGCATTGGCTGGTCGGCGAGGCGTTGCGCGAAAACGTCGCGATGATCTCGTTGGCGAAAAACTGCGGTTTTACGATCACGCGAACCGAAGATCCCGGCGTAGTGGGATTTCGTATGGCGCTGGATGAAGCCGGCGAGCGCGACGCCGAGGCTCCGCGCGCGTGACAGCGCCGTTACAGACGCATCATTGCCGCACTGTCGACGGCGCAACTAACGGCCCAGAACAGCCACGGTTTGCAAAGACGGACGCGTGGGCCTGAACGGCTGCGAGGCGGGAGCCAGTTCCCACGCCGCAACAGCTCCGCATGGCTTCTCATCGCGCGAGAAGCCCCGCGGCCTCACGTCAAACAAACAAACCGCAACCTCAAGCAGCCAGCTTGGCCGCAGCCTCGTCCACCTGCGTACGCGTCACCGCCAACTCTTCCAGCCAAGCTTGCGCATACACCGCGCCGGTCTCTCGCTCCAGACGCGCGATCGTCATCGCGCAACGGGTCGCATCCTTGAGCGTCGCGATGAATGACTTCACCGACTCGCCCGCCTTGAACGCATCGAACAAAGGCACGCGAATATCGTCCGGCAGCGCACGTGCCGTCCACTGGTACGGCTTGCCATTGAACGTGAACGACGGCGGCAGCACGCGCTCTTTCTTCGCGGCCGGAATCAGGCCGTAAGTGCGCGCGGCGTCGCCGATCTGCGCCGGCGAAAACAGCTCGTCCGGGCTGATGTCGAACTGCTGGATGAAGGTTTCGATGCTGTGCATCGCCGCAGCGCGGTCGTCACGGCGCTTTTGCGCATGAGCGACGATGTCGCGCAGTTCGTCGGCTTCGTCCGGTGTGATCGTGAAGCTCGACTGCTTCTGCTGAAGTTCGGAAAAACGCAGGGATTCGGAATCGGTCAGAAGTTTCGCCATTGCTTATCGATGGGCGCACAGGAGCGGACTCCTGCGCGCAATTTTGAGAGGGCCGCCATTCTAAACCAGGCGAGCGGGCGCGCGGCTTTCCGCGCGCTGCCCCGCTAACCCAAGCCCCATCCGCGCACGTCAGGCGGCTTGCTCGCGAAACATCGACAGCGCCTGCACCGTCTCGCGCAGCAACGCGGTGGCCGCTTCGAGCGTCGGCGCGAGGTATTCGTCGATCCGCCGCAGGTACGGGCACGTGAGCGCGGCGATCGCCTGCCCGGACGGGCCCTGGATAGGAAACGTGAGGTCGGTCACACCGAAGATCTGCTGGCTGTCCTTCTGGGAAAAACCCGCCGCGCGTATCCGCTCGCACACTTGCTCGAGCGCGTCACGGTCGACCGTGACCTCGCCCTTCACCTTCGTATGCTCGGCCAGCATCTGCTGACGCTGCTCGATGCTTTGAAACGCCAGCATCACGCGACCCGAGCCCGTATCGATCAGGCCGACGCGCGAGCCGAGCCGCACCGACATGCCCCACGTGCCGGGCCCGTCCACCTGGGCGATCACCAGCAGGTTGCCCCGGTCGTACACCGCCAGGTGACACGACTGTTCGGCGGCATCGGCAAAGCGTTGCATCAGCGGCAGCGCTTCGGCGATCAGACGGTTCATCGGCGGATGACGGTGCGCGAGCGCATACAGCTTCAGGCTCAGCGAATAGCGGTCGCCCCCTGCCGAACGCACCACGTACTGCCGCGCGACGAGGCGCTGGAGCATCCGGTACATCTCGCTCGCATTGCGGCCCAGCAGCTTGGTGATTTCCGCGCGCGTCAGCCCTTCTTTCTGCTCGGCGAGCAGTTCGAGGATGTCGAGCCCCTTGTCGAGCGCGGGAGCGCGGTAACGGTCGTCGTCGTCTTTGTCTTCGGCTTCCATCGTCAGCGAGGTTCCGTGTGGTGTTTTCATTATGTGGCGGGTGAATGTAAGTGCGTCGCGAATCTTCGGCAAGCAATGGTGCGTCAGGGAAAACACCGGCTCTTGCTGCAGTGCGGATCGCTTGACTTAGAGAAGTTCGTATATGAATAATACGTTCATTGGTGAATGAATCCACGCGAATCATGACTCGCTCACACAGCGCACGACGAAGTGCCGGCCATGACCGGTTCACGCAGTTCAACAACGCATAGCAGGAGACAACCCCATGTCGTTCGTTAAACGGCCGCACCCGGCCCACGGTCTGTTCCGTCGTTCGCTCTTCACCGTCGCGGCCGCTGCCTGCGTCGCCGGCATGGCGGTCAGCGGCGCCGCGCAAGCCGCCGAGGCCGGCAAGATCGGCCTCGATCTGCCGCTGCTCACGTCGCCGTTCTGGCAGTCGTACAACAACTACCTGCCGAAGTACGCGAAGGACATGAGCCTCGACATCCTCGCGCCGGTCAACTCCAACGGCGATCCGGCCCAGCAGATCACCGACATGAACAACCTGCTGAACCTGGGTTCGAAGGGCATCGTGGTCGGGCCGCTGGATTCGGCGGCGATCAGCCGCGCGCTCGACACCGCCGCGGCCAGGAACGTGCCGGTCGTCGCCGTGGACGTCGCGCCGACGCAGGGCAAGGTCGCGATGGTCGTGCGTGCCGACAACCGCGCTTACGGCGAGAAGGCGTGCAAGTACATCGGCGAACATGTGAAGTCGGGCAAGGTCGTGCAGATCATGGGCGATCTGGCATCGGTGAATGGCCGTGACCGGTCCGAAGCGTTTCGCGCTTGTCTGAAGGGCTACCCCGCCTTGTCGCTGCTGGAAATTCCGGCGAGCTGGAAGGGCGACGTGGCGGCCACCGCGCTCGACAGCCTGCTGACCGCGAATCCCGACGTCAAGGCGATCTACATGCAGGCGGGCGGCGTGTATCTGTCGCCGACGCTGCAAACCTTGCGGCGCAAGCAGATGCTGTTTCCCGCCGGCGATGCGAAGCACGTCGTGATCGTCAGTAACGACGGCATTCCTCAGGAATTCGAAGCAATCCGCCGTGGCGATATCGACGCAACCGTGTCCCAGCCTGCCGATGCATACGCGAAATACGGCCTGTTCTATATCAAGGCCGCGTTGGCCGGGCAAACCTTCAAGCCGGGCCCGACCGATCACGGCAGCAACATCATCCAGCTCGCGCCCGGCGTTCTCGAAGACCAGTTGCCCGCGCCGCTCGTGACGAAGGCGAACGTCGACGACAAGGCGTTGTGGGGCAACACGGTCAAATGAGCGAGCCGACGCCATCCCTCCCGCCGCTTGACGACGAGGGACATCCTGCGGTCGTGGAAGCGCTCGAGGTCACCAAACGCTTCGGCTCGACGCCCGCACTGAAGGACGTGAGCATCCGCGTGATGCCCGGCGAGTCGCATGCGCTCGTCGGGCGCAACGGCGCGGGCAAGTCGACGCTGGTGTCGATTCTCACCGGTCTGCGCAAGCCCGATAGCGGCGAAGTGCGTTTCGGCGGCCTCGCCGCGCCGGCGATCGCGCAGCGCGACGCGTGGCGCGAGCGCGTCGCGTGCGTGTATCAGCATTCGACGATCATCCGCGACCTGAGCGTGGCGGAGAATCTGTTCATCAACCGGCAGCCGATGCGCGGCGGCATGATCGATTGGCAGGCGATGCGCCGCGACGCGCGCGCGTTGCTCGAGCACTGGAAGATCGCGGTGCGCGAAGACGCGCGCGCCGGCGATCTGACGGTGGAAGCGCGGCAACTCGTGGAGATCGCGCGGGCGTTGTCGTACGGCGCGCGCTTCATCATTCTCGACGAGCCGACCGCGCAACTCGACGGCGACGAGATCAAGCGCCTGTTCCGGCGCATCAGCGAACTGCAGCGCGAAGGCGTGACCTTCCTGTTCATCTCGCACCATCTTCAGGAGGTCTACGAGATTTGCCAGACGGTGACGGTGCTGCGCGACGCGCGGCATATCGTCAGCGCGCCGGTGTCCGCGCTGCCGCGCGAGCAACTGATCGAAGCGATGACCGGCGAACGCGGGGGCTTGGCCGTCGCCGACGCGGCCGCGCGCGACGCGTTGCCCGGCGATACCGCGATCGCCCTGCAAGTCGATAACCTCGCCGGCTCGGATTACGACGGCGTCTCGTTCAGCGTCAGGCGCGGCGAAGTCGTCGGCTTGACGGGCGCGACGAGCAGCGGGCGCACCAGCGTCGCCGAAGCGATTGCCGGGCTGCGCGCGGCCAAACGCGGCTCGATCAGCGTCGAGGGGGTCGCTTTGCCGCCGGGTGACGTACCTGCGGCGCTGGCGCACGGCATCGGCTGCGTGCCGAAGGACCGGCATCACGAAGGGCTGGTGCTGACGCAATCGGTCGCGGAAAACGCGTCGATGACGATCGCCCGGCTGCTCGGCAAGTGCGGCATGGCACCGCCCGCGAAAAAGCGCGCGTTCGGCCAGAAGATGATCGACGCGCTGGGAATCGTCGCGCAAGGACCGGAGCACGTCGTCTCGGGACTGTCGGGCGGCAATCAGCAGAAGGTCGTGATGGCGCGCGCGCTCGCCACCGATCCCAACGTGCTCGTGCTGATCGACCCCACTGCGGGCGTCGACGTGAAATCGAAAGAAGCGTTGCTGTCCGTCGTGGATCGCGTGCGAGAAGAGGGTAAGGCCGTGCTGGTCGTGTCGGGCGAACTCGACGATCTGCGCACCTGTGACCGCGTGCTGGTGATGTTTCGTGGCCGTGTCGCGGCCGAATTCCAGGCGGGTTGGCAGGACCACGACCTGATCGCATCCGTTGAAGGAGTCAGTCTCCATGAAGAATAGTGTGCCCAGCCCCGCATTCGGCGCGGCCCAAGGCCAGGCAAAACCGCACCCAACGCAGCCGCACATCGGCACGCCGCCGCGCGGCAAGCGTGCTCGCTCCGAACTCGCCCGCCTGCGCGAGCTGGCCTTGCTGCCCGCGCTCGCGTTGCTGATCGTGATCGGCGCGTTCGTCAGCCCGAGCTTTCTGACGCGGGCGAATCTGATCAGCGTGCTCGGCGCATCGGCGGCGCTTGCGCTCGTCGTGCTCGCGGAATCGCTGATCGTGTTGACCGGCAAGTTCGATTTGTCGCTCGAATCGACGGTCGGCATCGCGCCCGCCGTCGGCGCCATGCTGGTGATGCCGGCTGCGTCCGCTGGCTTCGGGACGCAATGGCCGGCGGCGTTCGGGCTGGTTGCCATCGTGGCGGTGGGCGCGCTGATCGGCTTGATCAATGGCTTTCTGGTGGTGCGTTTGCGGCTGAACGCGTTCATCGTCACGCTCGCCATGCTCATCGTGCTGCGCGGCATGCTGGTCGGCGCGACCAAGGGCGGCACGTTGTTCGACATGCCGCCGTCGTTCTTCACGCTAGCCACTACCATCGTGTTCGGCTTGCCGTTGTCGGTGTGGCTCGCGGCAGCGGCGTTCGCGATCGCCGCGTTCGTGCTGCGCTATCATCGTCTGGGCCGCGCGCTGTATGCGATCGGCGGCAATCCGGACGCGGCGCGCGCGGCCGGGATTCGCGTGGAGCGCATCACGTGGGGCGTGTTCATGCTCGGCAGCATGCTGGCGTCGCTGGGCGGCCTGATCGTGACCGGGTATGTCGGCGCGATCAACGCCAACCAGGGCAACGGCATGATCTTCACGGTGTTCGCCGCCGCGGTGATCGGCGGCATTTCGCTCGACGGTGGCAAGGGCACGATGCTCGGCGCGCTCTCCGGCGTGCTGCTGCTCGGCGTCGTGCAGAACCTGCTGACGCTGGCCCAGGTGCCGTCGTTCTGGATTCAGGCGATCTACGGCGCGATCATTCTCGGCTCGCTGATGGTGGCGCGCCTCGCGAGCGGCGAAGGCCAGAACTAATGCCCATGCATCACGGAGACCTCATTTGACCAGCCGTCCATTGCAAACCGACCCGCGCCTGATCCTGCTCAGCCCCGCCGACAACTGCCTGATCGCGGCGGCGCGGCTCGATGCCGGCACGCAGCTCGAGATCGAAGGGGAGCGCGTCACGCTGGCCAAGACCATCGAGCTCGGTCACAAGCTGGCACGCCGCGAACTCGCGAAGGACGACAAGGTGCTGCGTTACGGCGCGGTGATCGGCCACGTGACCGAAGCGGTCGCGCGCGGCGCGCACCTGCATACGCACAACCTCGAAAGCGACTACCTGCCGACTTATACGCACGACGCGGGCCACGAGTTCGTCCACCACTGACAGGCGCACAATGACGCGGCCTCGCGCCGCGCTGGAACGATCATGACTGACACATCCGTAGCAAGCGCCGCGCAGCAGCCTGTGCTGCAAGGCTATCTGCGCAGCGACGGCCGCAAGGGCATCCGCAATGTGGTCGCGGTGGCTTATCTCGTCGAGTGCGCGCATCACGTGGCACGCGAGATCGTCACGCAGTTTCGCGAGCCGCTCGACGCCTTCGACGACCCTTCGGCCGAACGCGAGCCGCCGGTGCATCTGATCGGCTTTCCCGGCTGCTACCCCAACGGCTATGCCGAAAAGATGCTGGAGCGGCTCACCACTCATCCGAACGTGGGCGCGGTGCTGTTCGTGTCGCTCGGCTGCGAGAGCATGAACAAGCACTATCTGGTGGAGGTGGTACGCGCGAGCGGCCGTCCCGTCGAGGTGCTGACGATCCAGGAAAAAGGCGGCACGCGCAGCACGATTCAATACGGCGTCGACTGGATTCGCGGCGCGCGCGCGCAACTCGCCGCGCAACGCAAAGTGCCGATGGCGCTGAGCGAACTGGTGATCGGCACGATTTGCGGCGGCTCCGACAGTACCAGCGGCATCACCGCGAACCCGGCCGTCGGCCGCGCGTTCGATGATCTGATCGACGCGGGCGCGACATGCCTGTTCGAGGAAACCGGCGAACTGGTGGGTTGCGAGTTTCACATGAAGACGCGCGCGGCGCGACCGGAACTCGGCGATGAGATCGTTGCGTGCGTCGCGAAGGCCGCGCGCTACTACTCGATTCTCGGGCACGGCAGTTTTGCGGTCGGCAACGCGGACGGCGGCCTCACCACGCAGGAAGAGAAATCGTTGGGCGCGTATGCGAAGAGCGGCGCGTCGCCGATCGTCGGCATCGTCAAACCGGGTGACGTTCCGCCGACCGGCGGCCTCTATCTGCTCGACGTGGTGCCGGACGGCGAACCGCGCTTCGGCTTTCCGAACATCAGCGACAACGCGGAGATCGGCGAGCTGATTGCGTGCGGCGCCCATGTGATTCTGTTCACGACCGGACGCGGCTCGGTGGTCGGCTCGGCGATCTCGCCGGTCATCAAGGTGTGCGCGAACCCGGCCACGTATCGCAAGCTCGCCGGCGACATGGATGTCGACGCCGGCCGCATTCTCGAAGGCCGCGGCACGCTCGACGAAGTGGGGCGCGAAGTGTTCGAGCAGACGGTGGCGGTGGCGTGCGGCGCGGCGTCGAAATCGGAAACGCTCGGGCATCAGGAATTTATTTTGACCTATAAGACGTTCGAGCCGGTCGGGCCTGCGTGCTTGCCGTCGAGCGACGCGCTGGCGCGGCGCGTGGTCGCGATTGAGGCGCGTTGAAGGGTAGGGGGCGGGGAGAGGGCTGGCGTTCAGCAGGGGCGGATGCGGTGGGCAAAGCCCGTCCGCGCATGGTAAAAACGCAAGAGAAGCGGGAGTGAGGGCTGAAGCACCGACTCCCGTCGACAGCTTTGCATGGGACGGGAGTAAGTGCTGAAGCACTAACTCCCGTCGACAGCTTTGCATGGGACGGGAGTAAGTGCTGAAGCACTAACTCCCGTCGACAGGAGACGGGTTCAATGATCGCAACGATCGTTCCAAAGGTCGCGCAGCGTCGCCGCATCGGCCGCGGCGCATTGCAGGTAACCGGATTGGGTCTCGGTACGGCGCCGCTGGGCGGCCTGTACCGCGACCTGTCCGATGAAGAGGCTTTCGCAACCGTCGCCGCGGCGTGGGACGCCGGCGTGCGCTACTTCGACACCGCACCGCACTACGGCAATACCAAGGCGGAGCATCGTCTGGGCGACGCATTGCGCCGCTATCCTCGCAGCGACTATGTGTTGTCCACCAAAGTGGGGCGCCGCTTCGTACCGCGTACCACTGCGTTCGTCGACACCGAAGGCTGGCAAAACCCGCTGCCCTTCGAGGCGATCTACGACTACACGCACGACGGCGTCATGCGTTCGTTCGAAGACAGTCAGCAGCGCATGGGCATCGTCGAGATCGACGTTCTGCTTGTGCATGACATTGGCCGAGCCACGCACAGCGATCAGCATCCTCACTATTGGCGGCAACTGACCGAAGGCGGCGGCTTCCGCGCGCTCGACCGCTTGCGCTCGAGCGGCGCGATCAAGGCTGTCGGCCTCGGCGTCAACGAAGGCGCAATCATTCTGGACGCCATGGCCGAGTTCGATCTCGATTGCGCGTTGCTCGCGGGCCGTTATACGCTCCTCGAACAGCGCACGCTCGACGATCTGCTGCCGGCCTGCGAAGCTCGCGGCGTCAGCATCCTGTTAGGCGGCGCGTTCAACTCGGGCATTCTGGCGCGGGGCGTACAGGGCGATCTGAAATTCAATTACGGCACCGCGCCGCCCGAAGTGATCGAGCGCGTCGCTCGGCTCGAAGCGGTGTGCCGCGCTCATGGCGTGCCGCTCGCCGCCGCCGCATTACAGTTTCCGTATGCGCATCCGGCGGTCGCGACCGTGCTCACCGGTGCGCGCAGTGCCGACGAATTGCGCGAGAACGTCGCGTCGTTCGGGCAGCCGATCCCCGCGGCGCTGTGGTCCGCGTTGCGCAACGAAGGGCTGCTCGACGCGCGCGCGCCCGCGCCACAGGATTGATACGACGATGTTGATCGATGCGCACCAGCACTACTGGGACCCCGCGCGAGGCGACTATGAGTGGCTCACGCCGGAATTGAAGATTCTGTATCGGCCGTTTGGCCCGGCGGATCTCGAGCCGTTGCGCGAGAGGGCGGGCATCGAGCGGACGGTGGTCGTGCAGGCCGCCCCGACCCTGGAAGAAACCCGCTACCTGCTGGACCTCGCGCGCCATGAGCCGTCGATTGCCGGCGTGGTCGGCTGGGTGCCCTTGCTGTTGCCCACGGCGCCGACCGTCATCGAGGCGCTCGCGCGCGAGCCGAAGTTCAAGGGCGTGCGGCCGATGCTGCAGGATCTGCCCGACGACACGTGGATCGCGAACCCCGACCTGGCACCGGCCATCGAAGCGCTGATCGCGCACGACCTCACATTCGACGCGTTGATTTACGCGCGCCACGTCGAGCATATCGAGACGTTCGCCGCGCGTTTTCCCGCGCTGCGCATCGTCGTGGATCACGGCGCGAAGCCGCCCATCCGACACGGCCGCGCGGGCTATCAAACCTGGCGCGACGCGATCACGCGCCTCGCGGCATTGCCGCAAGTGCATTGCAAGCTGTCCGGTCTCGCGACCGAAGCCTCGCCTGGCTGGACCGAGGAGACCTTGCGGCCCTACGTCGAACATCTATTGACGTCGTTTGGTCCGGCGCGCCTGATGTGGGGCAGCGACTGGCCCGTGCTCGAACTGAACGGCGACTATCTGCTCTGGCATTCGGTGGCGACCACCTTGCTTGCGTCGTTGAGTGACGCTGAGCGCGCAGCGGTTTTCGGCGACAACGCGGCCGCGTTCTACCGCCTCTGAATTCGGAAAGCAGCCAACCAGCAGCCCCTTCAACTGGAGTCGTAGATGACACAAAGACTGGCCGGCAAAACGGCCCTGATCACCGCGGCAGGGCAAGGCATCGGCCTCGCCACCGCGGAACTCTTTGCACGCGAAGGCGCGCGGGTGATCGCCACGGACATCCGCATCGACGGACTGGCCGGCAAGCCGGTCGACGCGCGCACGCTCGACGTTCGCGATAAGGCGGCGATCGAGGCGCTGGCCGCTGAGATCGGCGCGATCGATGTGCTCTTCAACTGCGCGGGCTACGTGCATGCCGGCTCGATTCTCGAATGCAGCGAAGAGGATTGGGATTTCGCGTTCGACCTGAACGCCAAGGCGATGTACCGCACGATCCGCGCGTTCCTGCCGGCAATGCTGGAGAAGGGTGGCGGCTCGATCATCAACATGTCGTCGGCGGCCTCGAGCGTCAAGGGCGTGCCGAACCGCTTTGCGTATGGCGCTTCCAAGGCTGCGGTGATCGGGCTGACCAAGGCCGTCGCGGCCGACTTCGTTACGCATGGTGTACGCTGTAACGCGATTTGCCCGGGCACGGTATCCTCGCCGTCGCTCGAACAGCGGATCGCGGCGCAAGCCCAGGCGCAAGGCGCGACGCTCGACGCCGTGCAAGCAGCGTTCGTCGCGCGTCAGCCGATGGGCCGCGTCGGCAAGCCCGAAGAGATCGCGGCGCTCGCGCTGTATCTCGCGTCCGACGAATCGTCGTTCACCACGGGCCAGGCGCACGTGATCGACGGCGGCTGGTCGAATTGACGCGCACCGATTTGCGAACCGAACACCACTATTGAACGTAAAGGGAAGTACAACGATGAAACTGCTTCGTTATGGGCCGAAAGGCCAGGAAAAGCCCGGCATGCTGGACGCGCAGGGCAAGATTCGCGATCTGTCGAAGGTGATCGGCGATATCGACGGCGCCGCGCTCACCGACGAAGGTCTGGCCAGACTGCGCGCGCTCGACCCGGCGTCGCTGCCGCTCGTCGAAGGCAATCCGCGCATGGGGCCGTGCGTCGGCAAGATCGGCAAGTTCATCTGCATCGGGCTGAATTATGCGGACCACGCGGCCGAATCCAATCTGCCGGTGCCGGCCGAGCCGGTGATCTTCAACAAGTGGACGAGCGCCATTTCCGGTCCGAACGACGACGTCGAAATTCCGCGCGGCTCGAAGAAGACCGATTGGGAAGTCGAACTGGGCGTGGTGATCGGCAAGCCGGCGAAATATATCGACGAAGCCAATGCGCTCGACCACGTCGCCGGGTATTGCGTGATCAACGACGTGTCGGAACGCGAATGGCAGATCGAACGCGGCGGTACGTGGGACAAGGGCAAGGGCTTCGATACCTTCGGCCCGATCGGCCCGTGGGTCGTCACACGCGACGAAGTCGCCGATCCGCAGAACCTGAACCTCTGGCTCGAAGTGGACGGCCATCGCTACCAGAACGGCAACACGAAGACGATGGTGTTCGGCGTCGCGAAGCTGGTTTCGTATGTGTCGCAGTGCATGAGCCTGCAACCGGGCGACGTGATCTCGACGGGCACGCCGCCCGGTGTCGGCATGGGCGTGAAGCCGAATCCGGTGTTCCTGAAGCCGGGTCAGACCGTCCGCCTCGGAGTCGAAGGTCTCGGCGAGCAGACGCAGAAGACGTACGCGGCGGAGTAACCCAGCGGAGTATCTCTCGCGCTCCGTTGAACGGCGTTGCGGTTGTGCCGTTGTAAAAGGCCGTTCCCTCGGCATGCGGGAACGGCCTTGTCGTTTAGAGCGCCACCATCCTCCGCGCCGCTGGGCGAGCAGCCGTGCAAGCAGATCGACGAGTCGGCCAGTGCGCTCGTTCTGCCCATCCGGAAATCGTGCGTTAAGAGACTGACCGCGTCGCGGCTGCGCCGGTCCGATTCAGACGCATCATGAAGCAGGGAAGGCGGCCGGTCCACGGCTCGCGCAAGAGTCCCCTATCGACCGGCGGCGTGTGGTGGATGTCGGCGCGCACATTCCGGCAAATGCAGCCCACGCCGACCGTCCAGATATCGCCTTGGTCTACCTGCAAGCGGTGTCGTCAGCTCGCCGGTTCATGCTCGCCGTTTTCACCGATCCGGTTGACCGTGCCTTGCGCGACCGCGACCAGCTTTTCGCGGTTGCCTTCCATCACGTACACGTAGCATTGACAGGTCGCCTGGTGCCGTCCCGCGTAGACCACCTTCGCGCGAGCGATCAGCGTGCCGTTCATCACCGGGCGCAGATAGTTGATCTTGTATTCGCCCGTCACGACTTTGGGCCCGAGCGACAACGCGCCCGCGAATGTCAGCGCATTGTCGGCCAGATAGCTGAGCACCCCGCCATGCACGAAGCCATGCTGCTGCCGCAGTTCGTCGCGGATCGGCAGGCTCAGGGTGAGCTCGCTCGTGCCCGTATGCATCAACTCTGCGCCTAGCAGCATGCTGAACGGCTGGGCATGCAGTGCGCCGCGCGCCCGGTCGAGAAGGTCGGTCATCGTGATTCCTTCGGGCAAGGCCCGCAGTGGCATCGCACGGTGTGCGTTGAAGTCCCTACCCACTCTAGGAAGCGTGGATGCGCTGCGTCAAGGTGATTCAGAAAAATGTGTGCCGGATTGTTGCGCGAAACACGCTCAGTCATGACGTTGAGCGATGAAAAGCCCCCGTAGGCCGATTTTTGGCGAAATTGGTCTCAAGCTGGGCGACGGCCTGCCGTTAACCCTGATTCAGTTCACGTCATTCTTTTGAGTTAGGTGTTCGAGATGTTCAGCAAGATCAAGGTCGCGTCCGGCCTGTTGTGTGTTCTGGCCGCGTTCTGCGTCTTCCAGCTTGTCACGGTGGGTCTCGGCTTCTGGTCGCTTACCCGCACCCATGACGACGTGGGCGATCTGTCGAACATCGCTTTGCAACAGGTGGACGCGGTCAACGAAACGACCCAGCGGTTGATGGATGCGCGCATCAACCTGTCGCGCGCCGGTACGCGCATGGTGCGCGGCGGCGCGGAGCCGACGGACATCGTGCAGCACGCGCGCGAGCAGCTGACGGCCGCCGATCAGTCGTTCGTCACCTTCATGAGCGCGCGAAAGAGCAGTGACGAAAACAGCACGCGCGCCACGGCGCTCGCCGAGCGCTATAAAAAGCTGCACGACGCGCTCGCCGAACTCGTGCAGTTTCTCGACTCCAGCAACATCCAGGCCTTCCTCGATCAACCGACCCAGTCGTTCCAGGATGCCTACCTCGCCGAGTCGCACCACTTCGTGCAATTCGGCGACGCCGCGAGCCGCGCTTCGCTCGATTCGATCGACGCGCGCATGGCGATGTTTCGCGTCGTCAGCATCGTGATCCTGCTGGCGCTGGTGGGCGGCACGCTCGCGGTCCATGCGGCGTTGCGCCGGGGCGTGGTGGCGCCGCTGGAGGAAGCGGGTCGCCACTTCGAGCGGATCGCGCAAGGACGTCTCGACCAGCCGATCGCCTCGCGCGGCACCAACGAGATCGGCCGGCTGTTCTCGGGGCTCGCGAAGATGCAGGCGAGCGTCGCGCGCACTGTGCAGAGCGTTCGCGAATCCGCCGACTCGATCCACCTCGGCGCCGATGAAATCGCCACCGGCAACGCCGATCTCTCCGCGCGCACCGAAAACCAGGCGGCATCGCTCGAAGAAACCGCGTCGAGCATGGAGGAGCTGACCTCGACCGTGCGCCAGAACGCCGATCACGCCCGCCAGGCGAGCGCGCTCGCCGGCACGGCGCTCGAAGCGACCTCGCGCGGCAGCGAAGTGGTCAACGAGGTGGTCGAGAAGATGCGCGGGATTGCGCAAAGCTCGGACAAGATCGCCGAGATTATTTCCGTGATCGACGGCATTGCGTTCCAGACCAACATCCTTGCGCTGAACGCGGCGGTCGAGGCGGCGCGCGCGGGCGAGCAGGGGCGTGGTTTCGCCGTGGTGGCGGGTGAAGTGCGCGGCCTCGCGCAGCGCAGCGCGCAGTCGGCCAAGGAAATCAAGACCTTGATCAGCGAATCGGCCGCGGCGATTCAGGGCGGTTCGACGCTCGTCGAGCATGCCGGCGAAGCGATGACCCACGTGTCCGCGTCCATTTCGCGCGTCACGCAGATGATGGCGGAAATCAGCGCGTCGTCGCTCGAGCAGAGCACCGGCATCGAGCAGGTCAACCAGGCGGTGATACAGATGGACCAGATGACGCAGCAAAATGCGGCGCTCGTCGAACAGGCCGCGGCGGCCGCGGCTTCGCTGCATCAACAGACCCGGCAATTGAAGCAGGCGGTTTCCGTCTTCGAAATTTCTGAAACTGTGTTGCGCACGCAACAGCGTGAGGAGATGGGCGTGCCGGGCACGGGGTTCGGGGTCTCCGAAAGGCGCGCGATTTAAGCCGGGCCGGCGCTAAAAAACGGTATTTCTGCCAAGAAAATGGCCCGCTTTCGCGGGCCATTTTGCATCAGACGCAAGCGCCTAAGGGTGCCTCGAAGTACCTTGGGTACTTAGGCCGGCTGGATGTTTGCAGCCTGCTTGCCCTTCGGGCCTTGCTTAACTTCGAACGACACCTTCTGGTTTTCCTGCAGGGACTTGAAGCCGCTGCCTTGAACTTCCGAAAAGTGCGCAAACAGGTCTTCGCCGCCGTCGTCCGGCGTGATGAAGCCAAAGCCCTTTGCATCGTTAAACCACTTCACAGTACCTGTTGCCATTTTTGATCCAGTAAATGTTGTGTGTTGCATTCGCGACCGCTATTTCTCAACACGAGATCGAGCGCGAAGGGAGAGTTGTATCACGTCTTTATGAAGGACGCCAACCCAGGCGTATCCGGGTATTCCCCCGTTTCAACTTTTTTCAGCGCTTCGAAAGCGGTTGGAAGGTTTTCGAAGGGGCTGCGCCGGGTAGGGTAAACTGCGCGTATTACTTTTCCAGGAAAAACATTGACACATTATCTGCAAGAAGAACTCACGTCGTTCTGGAGTCGTTTGACCCCCTATCTCGCGGTATTGGAGTCTAAGTCCCCTCAGGAAGACGCGCCGGACCCCGTCGGCCGCATCACCGTCGATACCGAAGACCGTCAGGCTTTCGCCCTGCACACGACCGATCGCAAGCCGCAAGGCGATATGTCGGACATTCCCACCGGACAAAGCGCAACCTATATGCGTTTCAAATCATCCGAGGCCGGTTGGGGGCCTTGGCAGCGCGAAGCGTATTGATCAGGCCGGTGGACGCTGCTCATGCAGGCTACCGTTTGCGAGACCGTCGATGGTGTCGAGCGGCCTTGAGGATGACCGCGTCGCTCAGCCTTTTCTCGCGCTGCGGCGAGTTCGCTCGTAAAAATCGTTTGGCTTGGCGCGAACCCAGCGTACGAAAGTCCGGACCGCCTCGTCAGCCAGCAGCGCTTCGATCGTCGAATAGTGCTGCGCCAATTCGTTTTCCGTGAAAAGCGCGTGAATCTGGCGGTGGCAGATGCGGTGTAGCGCGGCGACGTCTTTACCGCCCTTGGTTTTCGGCACCCAGTGGTGCAAGTCGCGCTGACTCGGCGGAATCGGCCGCCCGCAGAGCGGGCAGTTTTCGTCGGCGGGCGGTGGCTGGTACCACGGTTCGGCGAGTTTTTTGGCCATGGCCGGAACAGGCGATCGTGCCGTCAGTCGCGCTTGGGCGCCGGTTGACTGTGAGCGGGCGCCAAAGCGCAAAGGCGCTCAAACCGGCAACGCGGCGTAAGCGGTAGCCAGGTGGTAAGGCGTGGTGGACGGCATGTCGGCACGCACGATGTCGCCGGCCGGCGTCTTGCATTCGGACCAGCCTTGCGCATGCAGAAAGCGTTGCTCGAACAATTCCATTTGCCGGGGCAGCGCCGCGCGCGCGGCAGGGTCGTCCTGACAAGCCAGCGCGCGCAGATATTCGGTTTGGGCCCAGATTCGCTGCGTCGCGTCCTTGATCCCGCCGGTTTCGTCGAGCGATGCGCAAACGCCGCCGCTTGTCCGGTCCACGCCATAGCGCTGCGCGAAGACGAACGCACGTGTCATCGCTTCTTTCAGACCCGTGCCTTCGAAGAGACCGCCCGCCTGCCTGACCAGCCAGAACCACTCGAACTGGTGCCCGGGTTCCAGGCGGTTGTCACGCGTGCCAATCGGCAATTCGGCGATGCAGCCGGTCGGCGCATGCACGAAGTGATGCGCGACCGCGCCGGCCAGACGGCGCAATGCCGCGTCGAACACGTTGTCGCGCGTGGCTTCGCACGCGGCGAGCCAGGCTTCGGTGAGATGCATCAGCGGATTCTGGACCGGCGTGCCGGTGACAGTGCCGAAGTCCGCCGTGAGCGCGGCGTTGAACAGGTCGCCGTCGGCCGCGAAGTGCGACTGAATCAACGCCGATGTGTTGTGCACCAGCTTCAGCGCATCCGGGTCGCCGCAACGCTGCGCATACTCAGTGCATGCGAACACGACGAACGCATGCGTGTAGAGGTCTTTGGTGGTATCGAGCGGCGCGCCCTGCGCGTCCACGCTGTAAAACCATCCGCCATGGACTGTGTCCCGGAAGGTATGCGCGAGCGAATCGAACAGCACTTTCGCATGCTGCGCGTCGCCGGCTTTCGCAAACACGAACAGCTGGCGCGCGCAGGCCATCGCCCGGTAGCGCTCGGCGGGCAGCGGGGCGTGGTCCTTGGCGCTGAACGCTTCGTAGGGCAGCTTTAGCGCGCTGTTGAAGCCAGGGCCGCGCCAGATGGGCAGCACCACGCCCATGAAGTGATCCCGCAGTGCGGTGGCACGAGCGATTGTCGAAGCGGCGGCAGAGTTCATACTTGGCATAGTGAAGTTGTGGTCAGCCGCGCAGTTGCGAAGCATCCGCGCTCCCGGTGCGCAGCCTGCGCCACGGAGTGACGCGGCGCCACCGAGTGACGCACGGGCGCGCACACGCGCTGCAAAGCAACCGATGCCAGGCGGTTTGCGCGCGATGGCATCGACATTCGCATGGGCGGGTGCTGCGGCAGTCAGCGCAATCCGCGCGGCGGCGTGCAGCGTAGCACAAAGCAAACGGCCCCCGCTGACACGCCGGCACACGTGCGCGGCGCGCTTGAAATATTACCGGCAAGGAGGAAAAAACAATGCTGGGAAACTTCGAACTCATTTCCCGTCTGGTGCTGGCCGCGGCGCTCGGCAGCGTTATCGGCTTCGGGCGCGAACGGCTGTCGTGGGCGGCGGGGCTGCGCACGCACATGCTGGGCTGCGTCGGCTCGACGCTCATCATGATCGTGTCGGCCTAGGGTTTCGCCGATGTGCTGACCGGCGAACACGTCGTGCTCGACCCGTCGCGGATGGCCGCTCAGGTCGTATCGGGCATTGGCTTTCTGGGCGCGGGCTCGATTCTGCTGCGCGGCGAGATCGTGCGCGGGCTGACTACCGCGGCGAGCCTGTGGTCGGTCGCAGCGATCGGCCTGGCGGTGGGCGGCGGGCTGTACACGGCGTCGATCGCGGCGACCATCATCATTCTGATCATTCCTCGCGGGCATCAAGCCGATGGAACGGCGCTTCATCACGGTCAAGCAACGGCGCCAGTACCGATGATCGTCGGGCGCGGCAGCATGACGTTCCATTCGTTGCACGACGAACTCGGCGCCGCGAGTCCGCGCGTCAAGCAATTCGTGATGCAGCAAAGCGACGACTCGCCAGACTGCGACGAAGTCATGCTGACCTTGCACCGGGTGTCGAACACGGAATACGAAGCGATCTGCGCGCGTTTGCGTGGACTGCGCGGCGTCAAGGAGTTTCGGCAGGACGACGTGTCGTCCTGAAGCGCGAAAATCTGCGTCCGATGGCTTCGGCGGCTGCGGGCGACCATGCGACAATGCGGTCCCGAAAAATCCCAACGGCATTGACGAGCGGAGTTCGGCGCCTCGTTCCCGGGCGACGACCGCTCTTTTCTATATGGCAGATTCCGCAGCATCCCCACCGTCCCGGCCTTCCCGAGCTGCTTCCAGCAAGCAGCGCCAGCCTACCGTCTCTACCGAAACCGAAAACAAGCTGGCGCGCGCGGCCCGTTCCGCACAACGCCTCGCGCAACTCAGCGGCGCCTCGCGCGACGACAGCACCCTCGACCTGTTTCCCGACGATCCCACGCGTGCGACGCTGCAAGCGATGAACGTCGACGTCCGGCAAGGCACGCTGCGTGGCTTCGAATTGCCCGACGCGGTGCTCGCGGCGGTGGGCGCGATCGATGCCGGCGACGGCATGCCGCTCGACACGACGGGCCTGCGCCGAGCGCCGCGTTCCCCGAGGGCTGACGAGCCGGCGCCGATGAGTCCAAAAATGAGCGGGCTTGAGAGCGAGGTGCCGGCGGCCCTGGCTTTGGGTGCTGGGGAATTGGGCTGGTCGGAAGTGAACTCCGGGATAGGTGTGACCGTTGAAGGGGGCTCGCAACAGGCCATGCAACATGAAGAGGAGTCGGCTGACGCCGTGCCCGATCCGGCTGCGCCGCTCACGCCTGCTATGGCGGCCGCAACCGTCGCCCGGAGCGTGACCGTGCTGCGTCAGACGGCCGAAGCTGGCGGGGCGGCGGATTCGGCGGGTGCAGCGACAGCAGGCGGCAGTAAGCCACCGCAACGGTCTACCCCAACGCGCGGGAAGGCGACGACGGCCGCGCGCGAAGCGGCTGGTACTACAGGTGAGGTGGCTGCGACCGGAAGCAAAGCGGCGAACGAGCTTGCCGGAAGCGTTGAGAGGCAAGGGGACGCTGCCCCTGCCGGGCAAGTCGAGGCACTTGCTCCGAAGCCGGGTGTGCAGCGGTCGGCCAATACGTTAGCGTCCGCGGCCAACGGCAATGTAGCGTCCGCGGCCAACGCCAACGCCAACGCCGCGTTCGCGGCATCGCCGTGGCGCGAAGCCCAACGCGCGGATGCGACTGCGACTGCACTGCGCGCCGCGCCGGAACTCGATCGCGCGAGGGCAACGGCCTTTGCCGATACCATCGACGCGTTATATGGCGTCATCGCCGATCAGCGCCGCGCCGCGACCGATCATTCGCGCAGCCTGAAATGGATGCTGTCGATCGTCGTCGGTGCGCTGCTGGTCACGGTCGCGATCGGCATCACGCAGACGGTGCTGCTCATGCGTCTGACTCGGGAGACCACTGCCCAGCAACACCGCATCGAACAGATCGTGCAGAACCAGCAGACTGCCATGGCAAGCCTGGTGGACATGCGTCTCGCGATGACCAACGCGGCGGCGCTCACTGCCGCTTCCCCGACGCCGCCGCCGGCACCCGCCACGCCGAAGCCGATCGCTGCGATTCCTGCGCGCGGCAAGCACCCGTCGGGAGCGCAGCAGGGGCATCGCGTGAAGGCGATTGGCGGGCATTGACCGACAGCACGGCCGCTGCGGTGCGCCGCGTGCGTGGCGCGCATCTCCGTCGCCGTCCTGCGATAGCGTGGAGGAGGCCGCCGCGCAAACCGGACTCCGAAAAATTGCTGCACTGCACTAGCTTTTTACTAGGGAAAACCCCTATAATACTTGCTAAGGGAAAACCCTAGAGAACGCAGCAACCAACCGGGAGTCGCCATGAGTTTCATTTTTGCATTGTTCCAAAAGGTCAGCGACCTCTTTGCGTCGCCTCATCTGCCGCTGGATGCGGACTACTCCTACGCAGCGCGTAGCCGCGAAGCGCAGCGCGTGCGTCGCGCACATTCCACGTTGTTCGGCATCAAGCTGATCGACTAAGCGCCACGCAGAAGCTCCTGAGCGCTTAAACGGCGCACGGGCGGCATGTCGCATGTCGACATGCATGATGAAAGCCGCGCCACGCAGCTCGCGTAGTGCGGTTTTTTTTGCCGCTCACCGCTTTTGCCGGGGTCGGCCCAGGCGAAGTCAGCGCTTGCCAAATATTTCCCCGGCGAAATCAATGTAACGCCGCCTGACGCGCAGCCGGCGTTTGTCGCCGCCCACCTTCCCTGCAACGCTTGGCCGATAGGCTCTCCGCGCGAAACCCTGGCTTCGCGATCCGTCCCCATCTCTGAAATGTCTACTTACAAGTGTTCACGTCTTCACGCAGTGTGCGCCGCTACAGTGGTTCTCAAGCGTACGGCGTCCGAGCCGAAATTCGAAGCCTGAAGCAATTACGAGGTGATGACCGAACGAACACGGACGCCGGCTCTGAACAACTTAATGGGAGGTCACTATGAAAACCTTTAACAAGACATCGCGTTCTATTGTCGCAACCCTGATCGCAGGTGGCGCATTGCTCGCCGGCGGCAGCGCCTTCGCTCAGCAACGCGTGTTCGTCGAGAATGGCCACGGACCGGTCGCATACGGTCAGCCGCACATGGTGCCGACGGACGTATCGATCAATGTCGGCTGGCACGGCGACCGTTATTACGACGGCCACCGCTATTGGGGCCACGACGAGTGGATGCGCAATCACCCGCACGATCGTGATCCGCATCGTCACGACGATCATCGCGAGCCGCATCGTTATTGATGCACGCGTGACGCCGGCGCCCGGCGCGGCATGAAGTCGTTCACAAAGCCGGTCGTTCCTCGCGGACGACCGGCTTTGTTACGTTCGGCCTGCCCAGCCGGCGCGCTGCGCTATGCTTGAAGGCTTTCATCGACGGCAACAGGAGAGCGGCGTGGACAAGGCAAGCGTAACGATAGGCGTCGTAGGCACCGGATTGATGGGCGTCGGCATTGCGACGCAAAGCGCGTTGCACGGATACCGGACGGTCGTTCACGACGTCGACGCGGCGCGGCTCGCGAGCGTCACGCCCAAAGCGCAAGCCGTGCTCGACGAATTGATCGACGCCGGCCGTATCGACCAGACAGCCGCGCGAGCGGCCCTCGCGCGCATTGAAACTCATGAGCAACTGGATGCGATAGCCTCGGCACAATTCGTGATCGAGGCGATTCCAGAGGTGCTCGAAATGAAGCATCGCCTGTATGCGGCGCTGAGCGGCCTGCTGGCCGACGATGCGATTCTCGCGAGCAATACTAGTGGCTTCCCGCCCGATCAATTGGCCGCGCCGCTGCGGGCGAAAGAGCGTTTTCTGATCGCCCATTTCTGGAACCCGCCGCATATGATTCCGCTCGTCGAGGTGGTGCCGGGCACAGCGACCGCGCCAGAAGTGACTCAGCAAACCGCGGCGTTGATGAGCGCAATAGGCATGGAACCGGTGGTACTGACCAGGGCGATTCCCGGTTTTGTCGGCAACCGCTTGCAGTTCGCGGTGTTGCGCGAGGCGTTGCATATCGTTCGTTCAGGCGCGGCGACGCCGGAGGTGGTCGATCGGGTGATGAAGGCGTCCTTGGGGCGCCGCTGGGGGATCGTCGGTCCGCTCGAAGGCGCGGACATGGGCGGGCTCGACACCTTTCTCGACATTTCCATCCACCTGATGCCCGAACTCGCGAAGGACGAAGACGTGCTGGACCTGCTGCGCCAACAGGTCGACGCCGGGCGCGTCGGCGTGCGCAGCGGCGCGGGCTTCTATGACTGGGACGAAGCGCGTCTGGCGCAGGTGAGAGAAGCGCGTAGACAACTGCTCAGCCGCGGTTGATCGAGGCCATTGACCATCCGTGAGCGCGAGTCAGCGCCGTGAAAGCGCCAGCTTCGCGCGGTGTAGCGCTAAAGCAAAAATGCAAAGCTGAAAGCGCGTCGGCGCGAGGCGCGCTTCGCAACGGGGTTCATGCTGCGGTATAACTAGTCCCTCGCATCACCTTGCCGACTGCCACCTGATCTCATGGCCCATTACTTCTACGACCCGCTCGCCGGTCACGGCCTGCCGCATGACCCGTTCAAGGCTATTGTCGCGCCGCGTCTGATCGGCTGGATTTCCTCGCGCGATACGCAAGGCACGCTGAACCTCGCGCCGTACAGTTTCTTCGGCGCGTTCGCCAGCTTTCCGCCGATCATCGGCTTCTGCAGCGAGGGCCGCAAAGACAGCGTCGCCAACATCGAAGCCACTGGCGAATTCGTCTGGAATCTCTCGACACGGCCGCTTGCCGAGCAGATGAACCGTTCGTCGGCGCCGGTTGCACCGCACGTCGACGAATTCGAACTCGCGGGTCTCACGCCTGCGCCGGGCCGCAACGTCGCCGTGCCGCATGTGGCGGAATCGCCCGCCGCGCTCGAATGCAAGCTGCTGCAGGTCGTGCGCCTGCATACGCTCGACGGTGAGCCGATGGATAACTACCTGTCGCTCGGTCAGGTGGTCGGTGTGCACATCAACGAGGCCTATCTGAAAGACGGCCTGTTCGACACGCACGCCGCGCAGCCGATCATGCGCGCGGGCTATCGCGCCGACTATGCGCAAATCGGCGAAATGTTCCAGATGTTCCGCCCGACTGCCTGAACACCGCCGGTATTCCAGTGACGCCGGACCGCGCCATGCCGCGCTGCATAGCGCACCGGTCGCCGCCCCGCGAACGCCGTGCTTGTTACGGTCATGATCGGGACTCGCACATCGCGACTGTGCTGAAGGGCTCGGATGGCGGCGGCGCGAGCTTGTCGTAGTCGCCGCTTGCGCCGCTTGCGCCTATTGATGGCCGCGAGCGCTTAAACCTGCGAGCGCCCCACGCGCCCCGACGTGCCGCTCCACGTACGCAACAGCAGCGCATTGGTGACGACGCTCACGCTCGAAAACGCCATCGCCGCCCCCGCTAGCATCGGATTGAGCAAACCCAAAGCGGCAAGCGGAATGCCGATCAGGTTGTAGACGAACGCCCAGCACAGGTTCTGCTGGATTTTTCGCCAGGTCTTGCGCGAGATGTCAATGGCGTCCGCTACCAGCGCCGGATCGCCGCGCATCAGCGTGATGGCCGCCGCGTGCATGGCGACGTCGGTGCCGGTTGCCATTGCGATGCCGACGTCGGCGGCCGCGAGCGCGGGGGCATCGTTGATGCCGTCGCCTGCCATCGCGACGATGCCCGTCCGGCGGATCTTCAGATCGCGGATCACGCGGGCCTTGTCGTCGGGCAGCACTTGCGCGTGAAATTCGTCGATGCCGAGCGCCTTCGCGACGCTCGCCGCACTGCCGCGGTTGTCGCCGGTGATGAGCACGCTCACGATGCCCATCCGCGCCAGCCGTTGGACGGCGGCGCGCGCGGTGGGTTTGACGGTGTCGCCGAAAGCGATCAGTGCGAGCGCCTGCGGCGGTAGCGGGGCGCGCTGCATCAGCCACGAGATCGTGTTGCCCGCGGCTTCGAGCTCATGAGCGCGCGCGGCGAGCGCGGGCGGCAGATCAATGCCGAGTTCATCGAGCCAGCGTGTGCTGCCAAGCGCAAGCGTACGGCCTTCGACTTCCGCTTCGACGCCACGCCCGGCGACCGCTCGGGCGGCCATGGCTCGAGGCGCGTATGGGCGCGTGGCCGCAGTCGCGGCGCTGGCATGCGTTGATGACGTCTCTGTGGCGACCGCTGCTGTGTCCGCTGTCCGGGCCGCGTGCGCTGTCGGCGGTGCTGTGTGCGCTGTCAGCGTCGGTTGCCCTGCCCCCGCCGGGGTTACGCCGCTTGCCGCAGCCGGCTGCGCCGCTTCATATGCGTTCACCACCGCTCGCGCCAGCGGATGGTCGCTGTGGCGCTGCACTGCGGCGGCCAGCGCCAGCGCGTCGTCGCGATTCATCCCGCCGACCGGCTCAAAAGCCGTCACGGACGGCTGGCCGAGCGTGAGCGTACCCGTCTTGTCGAAGGCGACGATCGCCACCCGATGCGCCATTTCCAGCGCTTCGGCGTCCTTGATCAGCACGCCGTGCCGGGCCGCGACGCCGGTGCCGGCCATGATCGCCGCCGGCGTCGCCAGCCCGAGCGCGCATGGGCAAGCGATCACCAGCACAGCAACCGCGTTCAGGATTGCCGTCTCGCCGCCGGCTCCCGCGATCAGCCAGCCGATCAACGTCAGCACGGCAATCGCCAGAATTGCCGGCACGAAGATTTCGCTGACCCGGTCAACCAGCCGCTGGATCGGCGCCTTCTCCGCCTGCGCGCTTTCCACGAGCCGGATGATCCGCGCGAGCGTCGTCTCGGCGCCGATCGCGGTGGTCGTCACCGCAAGCGCGCCTTCGCCGTTGATCGAGCCGGCAGTGACCGCATCGGCGGGCTGTTTCGGCACCGGCAGACTTTCGCCGGTGATCAGCGATTCGTCGATATGCGTACGGCCTTCGAGCACCGCGCCGTCGACCGGCACGCGTTCGCCCGGACGCACGATCACCACCGTGCCGACCCGCACTTGCGCGAGCGGCACCTCGCGTTCGCCGCCGCCGTCGACGCGAATGCGCGCCCGCTCGGGGCGCAGCGCGTTGAGCGCGCGGATCGCGTCGGTCGTCTGGCGCTTGGCGCGCGCTTCGAGCCACTTGCCGAAGCGCACCAGCGTGATCACCACCGCCGACGCCTCGAAGTAAAGATGCATCGTGTCGCCGGGATGCATCGCGACTTCGTACAGGCTGATGCCATAAGCCGCCGACGTGCCGAGCGCCACCAGCAGATCCATGTTGCCCGCGCCGGCCCGCACGGCCCGGTAAGCCGCGCGATAGAAGCGCGCGCCGAAGACGAACTGCACGATCGACGCGAGCGCGAATTGCAGCCACGGCGGCAGCATCGTCTGCATGCCGAACCATTCGCCGACCATCGGCGCGACCAGCGGCAGCGTCAGCGCTGCGCACACGAGCACAGCGGCCAGTTCGCGGCGCGACTCGTTGCGTTTGCGCTCCCTGTGGGCAACGGCGGTCGAGGCGGCCGCGGTGGTGGGGCGGCCGGGCGCCTCGGCGGCTGCGGCTGCGTCCGGCGGCGCGATCCAGTCCGCCTCGTAGCCGGCTTTCTTGACTGCGGCGATCAGCGCATTTGGAGTAACGCTCGCGTCCTGCAGATCGACGCTGGCGGTCTCGGTCGCCAGATTCACTGACGCGCGGGTGACGCCAGGCACTTTGGCGAGCGCCTTTTCGACGCGCAATGCGCAGGAGGCGCAGGTCATTCCGCCGATCGCCAGTTCCGTCGCGCGTGGCGCCTGAAGCGGTGCGTCATCGGCAGGCGCGGACGGCGCGGCTTCATAGCCCGCTTTGCGCACGGCGGCGGCAAGCGTTTCCGGCTCGACCGAGGCGTCGCTTTCGACGCGCGCGCGCTCCGTGGCGAGGTTCACCGACGCACGCGTGACCCCTGGCACTTTGGCGAGCGCTTTTTCAACCCGCAGCGCGCACGACGCGCAAGTCATGCCGCCAATTTCGAATTCGGCGAGTCGGGTGGGGGCGGGGGACGCGGCGTCGGCGCGCCGCGGATCGGCAAGGTCGGGCATGGTGGATCAGGCTCTTGGCGGCATTGGGCCGCATCGTGAATTCAGTATCGACCTTCCCATGGCGGGAATGTCAAGAACGGACGACCCATCGAGCGAGCTGGGCCGCCGACCGGGCGTCGCGAAACGTGCGTTCACAGAGCCGGCGGCGCGTCCAGCATGGCCTGTCCGACGGCCTGCTGCTGATCGCCGGCGCGCGCGAGCAGCGTATTAGCCGCGCCGCGACGGTCAGCGGCATCCTTGTTCTGGCTGAGCTTCCACTTGCCGACCAGCCGCGTCACTTCGATCTCGATCCCGACAATCGCACCAAGCATCTGCGCGATGAAGTCGGTGGGCGCATCGCCCATTTTCCAGGGGACCGGCTCGCCGGCTTCCATCTTGCGGGTGAGTCGCGCGACGAGGCCGCGCACGAACGACTCGTCGTCGCGTACGACGATCTTGCCGTGCGCGTGCACCACCATATAGTTGTACGTCGGCACCTGCCGATGCGTTTCATGCTTGCTGGGATACCACGTCGGCGAGATGTAGGCGGCCGGCCCCTGGAAGATGACCAGGGCGTCGGGATGCATGGCGGCTTCCTTCCAGACGGGGTTCGCGCGTGCGACGTGGGCGCGCAGGATGCAACGCGCGCCCGTTATCGCGCCGTCCGCCAGGGCGGCAGCCTGCGCGTCGCCGGATTCGCGTTCTGGCTGCGACTCGTTGCGTGCGCAGACGAGCTCCGCGTCGAAGGGCAGGTGGTTCGCGTCGAGCCCATTGGGGCCGAGCGTAATCAACGCGCCGAACGGCTGCTCGACCATCAGGCGATGCAGAAGCTCTGGGCGGTTCTCTTCGAAATGGGCTGGCATATACATTGACGCGCTCCGGATACGAAAACGGAAAAGCTTAAAGGCCCGAAAGAACAGAACGAGCAAACGGTGTCGACGCGTCGGCGGGCCGGGCCTTCGCTACGCGAGGCACAGCAGCAATGCGTCAAAAGCATCCACCGTACTGTAACTGGAGTCCGGCCGGGCACGACGAAGCGTCATCGCAGCCTTTGCGCTTGCCTGCTAACGAAGGATACGATACAACCCGAAGTTGGCATCGCGAACCGCGGACTGGCTGCGCTGGGCTTTGGGAGACCACGCATGCAGGCGTCGCCGCGCGTCGGCATCTCCCATAGCACCGCACGTTCCGCTATCTGAACGAATGTTAAAAAGTCGCCGAGCACCACTTTCGATCCACTGGACCTGCGCGTCGCTTGCAGGCCTCTTATTTCTGGCCGGTTGCGCGTCGACCCCGTCCGCGCCGCCAAAGACCGCTGGCTGGATCAAGGACGAAGTTGCCGATTCCTACGTATTCGGCTATCCGCTGGTGCTAATGGGCGTCGCGCGCGACGCGGCGGTCGGCACCGGGCCGGGCCAGGCGCCCCTGAACACGCTGCGTCACGCGCAGGCCTTGCCGCCGATCGGCGCAGCCAATCCGCCACGGCCGAGCGTCGACACGCTCGATTCGACCGGTTGGCTCGACCTCGGCGGCGAGCCGGTGGTCATCGCACTGCCCGATTCGCATGGTCGCTATGTCGACGCTCGCGTGCTCGATATGTGGACCAATGTCGTGTGGTCGACCGGCTCGCAGTTGGCGACCGGTGCGAAGGGCCTGAAAACGCAAGCCATCGCGTTCGTCGGGCCGCGCTGGCAAGGCGATCTGCCACAAGGCGTGAAACGCGTGGATGTGCCGACCCGCAATGCATGGGTGAGCGTGCGCATCCAGTCGAACGGCGCGCGCGACTTCGCGGCCGTTCGCAAGCTGCAACGCGCGATTCGCGTCGAGCCGCTGAGCGTCTACACCGGCGAGGCGCCCCGCGCGGGCGACATGCGCGAGGCGGGCACCGCACCGGTTGCGCCGCCGCGCGGCAGCGCCGCCGATACCGCGACCGGCACCCATGGCACGCCGGCCGCGCAAGTTGCGGCGCTCGACGCCAAAGGCTTCTTTAGCCGTCTCGCGGCCGCGTTGCCCGACAATCCGCCGACCCCTGCCGACCCGCATGCGCTGACGATTCTCTCCGACCTGGGCGTGACGCCCGGTGAGCCGGTGAGCTTGCCGGGCGCGCCGGATGCGATCGCCGCGGGTCTCGCCGACGGTCGCGAGCGCGTCGCCAGCGCGCCGCCCAATTTGCTGAGCGGCAATGGCTGGAACTGGTTCGGCGATGGCGCGGGCAGTTACGGTCCGGACTACGCGCTACGCTCCTATGCCGCGAACATGCAACTGGGTGTCGGCACGCGCGAGGACGAAGTGCGCGCGGTCGTCGCGCAGGACAGCGACGGTCATCCGCTGAACGGCGCCAATCGCTACGTGATCCACTTCGCGCCGAATCAGTTGCCGCCGGTGCGGGGCTTCTGGTCGATCGCCGCATACACGAGGGACGGCGCATTGGGAGAAAGCGCGCCATCGCGTCTGGCGGTCGGCGACCGCACTGGCGCACACCGCAATCGCGACGGCTCGCTGGATGTGATCGTATCGTCCACTCGCGCACGCAACGGTAACTGGTTGCCTGCGCCGCGCACCGATCTGCAACTGGTGTTGCGTCTCTATGCACCGAAACCGCAAGCCGCCGACGGCAGTTGGCAACCGCCGGCCGTCGTGCGCCAATGAGATGGGTCGACGAAGTGTGCCGGCCAACGGTCGGAACTGAACCGCGCGTCAGTGGCATCGCGGCCGCGCGCGCATGACCTATCGAAATGCCGCATTTGCGCTCGCGTTGCTGCGACGCAAATGCGGCAAGAATGCAATGCAAACGGGACCGAAATGCGGCCCTGTTGCGCCGCCTTAATTGTCACCCGCGGCTGACATTTCTGTCCGCCACCCCCTTCACCACTTATACTGCCGCTTTGCGGGATTTTCGTTTTCGCGGCGGGCTTGCCGCCGCATTACCCAATACCGAGCATGGCAAGCCTCAATAAAGCATCATTAGCGTCCTCCATGCAGACCGTGCGCGAGGTTGCGCAGTCACGCCGTACACGGCGCGTTCTGATAGGCCTGCTGGTTTTTCTCCTGTTATTCGGTCTGCTGGGCTTTTTCGCGGCACCGCCGTTGATTCGTCACGTCGCCGAGCAACAACTCGGCAAACAGCTCGATCGACCCGCCACGATCGGCCGCATCGCGCTCAATCCCTATACGCTCAGGTTCGAAGCCGATAACGTGCATATCGGCGAACGCGGCGGCGCGGGAGCTTTCGTCGACATTTCACGGCTGATCGTCAAGCCGTCATGGAGTTCGCTGTTTCGCGGCGCGCCGATCGTGGACGAGTTGCAACTCGACTCGCCGCGCTTTCATATCGTTCGCTACGACGCGCAGCATTTCAACTTTACCGACCTGATCGAGAAGTTCGCGAAGCAGCCGGCCCAGCCCGAGCCCAAGCCGACGCTTTTCTCCGTGTCGAACATTCGTCTCGAAAACGGCCAGATCACGTTCGACGACAAACTGCTCGGCGCGACGCACGTAATCGATCAATGGAAGCTCGGCATTCCGTTCATCGCCACGCTGCCTTCGAAAACCAATATCTTCGTCGAGCCGTTGCTGCGTGCGCGCATCGACGGCAGTCCGCTCGCCATCGACGGCAAGACCAAGCCGTTTGCGGCCTCGCGCGAATCGGAAGTGTCGTTGCGTTTCGATGGGCTCGACGTGCCGCGGCTCATGTCGTATGCGCCGGCCAAACTGCCGGTGACCGTCCAGTCCGGCAAGCTGTCCACCGATCTCAAGCTCAACTTCGTAATGTCCAACGACGCGCCTGCGCTGCGCGTGACGGGCACCATCGATATGAACGACGTTGACGTGCGCGACGAGGCCAAGGCGCCGTTCTTCGCGGCGCGCGCGGTGCACGTCGCCGCGGCGACGCTCGAACCGTTGAAGAGCCTCTATCACTTCGACGAGATTCGCATCGACGCACCGAGCGCGAGTCTCGCGCGCGACAAGAACGGTGTACTGAGCGTCGAGCGGATGTTCGCGCCGGCGCCTGCCGCAGCGCGCGCGGCCAGTGCAGCGGAAAAGCATGCGGCGAGCGCGCCGGCTGCCGCATCCGCGGCGTCCGGTGCGTCCGATGCGTCCGATGCGAAAGCCAACGCCAACGCCGCCAAAAAAACCGCGGCGCCTCTAGATGTATCGATCAAACGCTTCGTGCTCAACGACGGCACGGTCAACGTGCACGACGCCGCGGCTTCGCGCCCAGTCGATGTCGGTCTGCAAAAACTTGCAGTGACGCTGAACGATTTTTCGACGCTCGCCGGCGCGCCCGCGCACTACACGCTCAACACCGACTTCAAGGGCGGCGGCGGTTCGCTCGCCGCCCAGGGCCAGCTCGGTCTCGCCGCGAAGACGGCGAGCGCGAAGCTCGATCTGAAGTCGTTGAAGCTGCCGCTATTGCAGCCTTACCTCGACACCGTGACCGCCGCGCAGGTGACGGACGGCGCGCTGTCCGTGAACACGAACATCGACGCGAACTGGGGGAAGTCGCCGGTGACCGTGATGGTGGCGGATACGCAACTGGACCTGCAGTCGCTGAAACTAGCCGCGCGCGGTGACAAACAGCCGGTGGTTTCGCTCGCGCAAGGCAGCGTGGTGGTCAAGCAGGTGGACGTGAGCGCCCGCACGGCGGATGTCACGAGCGTTGCCACGACGGGCTTGTCGGTCGACGCGCAGCGCTTGAAGGACGGCAGCATCAACCTCGCGTCGCTCGCCGGTCCGCATGAAGCCGCGCAACAGCGCACCGCGATTCACGCGGCCAAAAAGGCCCACGCCGAAGGGCCCGCGTGGCACTACAAGATCGGCGAGCTGACGCTCAAGGACGCAACCGCCAATTTCACCGACAACACCACGCCGCAGCCGGTGAAGCTGAGCATCACGCCGCTGCAGCTCAAAGTGCAGCAGATCAGCGACGACCTGAGCCGTCCGTTGCCGGTCGATCTGCAAGCCACGCTGAACAGGAACGGCACGCTCGGCTTGAAGGGCGACGTCACGGCGACGCCGCTCAAGCTCGCCGTCAAGATAAACGCGAACCGCCTCGACGCAGCGGCCTTCGAACCGTACTTCGGCAGCAAGCTGAATGCGGTGATTGCCAGTGCGCTGCTCAATGCCAACGGCGAGCTCGCGGTAACTCAGGCGAAGGCGCTTAAAGCGAGCTATCACGGCGACATGGCGCTCGTCGACGTGCGGATGCTCGACAAGGCGACCTCCGACCGCTTCGCGGGCTGGGGCTCGCTCGCGTTGTCGAACCTCAAGGCCGACTACGACGAGCACGGCACGGCGGTGGACGCGGGCCGCGTGACCTTGTCGAAGTTCTACGGGCGCGTGCTGCTCGACGCGAAAGGCAAGCTCAATCTCAACGACGTGGTCGCGCATGAAAGCGGCGCTGCGCAATCGCTCACGCGCGACAAGAGCGGTGCGGAGCCGGTGTCCTTGACGCCGCCGGCGGCATCGACGGTTGCTGCGGCGTCCGCGCCCGCGCAGGCTTCGTCGGCGACGCCCGCCGCACCCGTCAGCGTCACGGCCGCCACGCCGCCGCAAAGTCCGGTCAAGCTGCACTTTGGGCAACTGGTGCTGCAGCAGGGCCGTGTCACGTATACGGACAACTTCGTCAAACCCAACTTCACTGCCAACCTGGTCGGCATTCAGGGCACGGTCGGCGCGTTCGGCACGCAATCGACCACCTTGGCCCCGGTCGACATCGCCGCCAAGCTGGCGGCCAATGGTCCGCTGTCGATTCGCGGCACCATCAATCCGCTGATCGCCAAACCGGCACTCGATCTGACCGCGAGCGCACACGATATCGAGCTGACCAACCTCACGCCGTATTCGTCGAAATACGCCGGCTATCCGATCACCAAGGGCAAGCTGAATGTCGACCTGCACTACAAGCTCGACAACGATCAGTTGAACGCGGACAACCACCTGTTCATCGACCAGCTCACGTTTGGCGACCACATCGATAACGATACGGCGACCAAGCTGCCGGTGCGTCTCGCGATCTCGCTGCTGAAAAACTCGCGCGGCGAGATCGACGTGAATCTGCCGGTGTCGGGTTCGCTGTCGAACCCCGAGTTCAGCGTCGGCGGCCTGATCTGGCATGCGGTGCTCAATCTGCTGCAGAAGGCGGTGACCGCACCGTTCTCGCTGATGGCTCACGCGTTCGGCGGCAATGGCGAGGAGTTGGGCTATGTCGAGTTCGAGCCGGGCTCGGCCAAACTCACGGACGCCGACACCAAAAAACTCGACACGATCGTGAAGGCACTCGCCGACAAGCCGTCGATCCGCATGGACCTGATCGGCCGCGTCGACCCGGCCGTCGACGAACCGGCGCTGCGCACGCGCTACGTCGACCGCCTCGTCAAGCAGCAGAAGATCAAGGACGTGGTGGGCAACGGCGAAAGCGTCGATCTTTCGAGCGTGAGCGTCGATGCGAAGGACTACGGCAAGTACCTGACCAAGGTCTACAAGTCCGCGGACTTCAAGAAGCCACGCAACCTCGTCGGCCTGACGAAGAGCTTGCCGGACGACGACATGAAGAGCGCGCTCGCCGCCAACGCGCCGATCGACGACGCCAGCTTGCGCGAGCTTGCGCAACAGCGCGCGCAGAGCGTGCAGCAGTATCTGGATGGCAAGATCGATAGCAGCCGCGTGTTCATCGTCGCGCCGAAGCTGAACGCCGAAGGCATCCAGGACAAGGGCGCGACCACGCGCGTGGACTTCGGCTTGAAATAAGGGCTTGAGGCAGGGTTCAGGCGGCGCGCGTCGGCGCCTTCAGCGCGGTTTGCTCGATCACGCGGGCGAGCGTGTCGAACGCGGGACCGATCCTGTCGTTGGGCACGCACGCATAGCCAAGCAGCAGTCCGCGGCGTGGCGGCGGATCGACGCTGTAGTAGCTCGCCAGCGGCCGCACGATCACGCCGGCGTCGAAAGCGGCTGCCGTCACCGCGCGATCGTTCGCGTGATCCGGCAGGCCCAGTACCAGATGCAGGCCGGCCTGGTCGCCCATCACCGGCAGTTCGTTGCCAAAGCGCGCGGTGATCGCGTCGATCAGAATCTGCCGCCGCTCGCCGTACAGCGCCCGCATGCGCCGAACATGCGACGTGAGATGGCCGTCCATGATGAAGTCGGTCATCACCGCCTGCTGCATCAACTGGCCTTCGCGGTACAGCTCCGCGACGCCGGTGCGAAATGTATCCACCAAATGTTCCGGCGCGATCATGTAGCCGATTCGCAGTCCCGGAAACAGCATCTTGCCGAGGCTGCCCACGTAGATCACCTGGCCTGCGTCGTCGAGTCCCTGCAGCGACGCGAGCGGCCGGCTGCCGTAGCGGAACTCGCTGTCGTAGTCGTCTTCGATGATCCACACGTTATGCTGACGCGCGTATTCCAGTAGCGTGCGGCGGCGCGCGAGGCTCATCACCATGCCGAGCGGATATTGATGCGACGGCGTGACGAGCGCGAGACGCGGCGGCTGTTGCAGATCCTGCTCGCGCGGATTCAGACCTTCGTCGTCGACCGGCACCGGCACCAGCGTGATACCCGACGATTGCAGCACGCTGCGTGCGCCCCAATAGCACGGCTCCTCGACCCATGCGCGATCGCCGACATCGGTCAACAGACGCACGGCAAGGTCGATCGACTGATGGATGCCCGTGGTGATGATGATCTGATCCGGCGTGCAGTTCACCGAGCGCGCGACCCTCAGATAGTCCGACAACGCTCGTCGCAGTGGCCGGTAGCCGCCGCCGGGCGCATACGTGAGCAGGTCGGGATTCGCCTCTTTCCACAAACGCGCTTGCAGGCGGCTCCAAATGCGCGCCGGAAATTCGGCGACATCGGGCACGCCCGGCATGAACGCGCCCCACTGCTTGGCGGACACGCCGGCCTTGTCGATCAGGCGTCGTCCGCGAGAGGACAGGTCGTCCAGTCCGCGTTTGGACGGCTTCGGGGTTTCCCCGATCAACCGACCTTGCGCATCCACGCCGGCCACCGCAGGCTTTCTGCGCGCGTTCACCGCGGCGGTGTCCGGCCGGGTGTCGGCGACGTACGTGCCGCTGCCGGTGTTCGAGATCACATAGCCCTCGGCGGTCAACTGGTCATAGACATGCAGCACCGTATTGCGCGCGATGCCCAGGTCCTCCGCAAGCATGCGCGAACTGGGCAACTTGGTGCCCGGCGGCAGTTGGCCTGTCAGGATGGCCTGCTGCATCACCCGCAACGTCTGCCTGTATAGCGGTTCGGCGGCGCTGCGGTCGAGTCGCGCGGCGAGCCAGTCCGACAAGATCACAGTGTCCAAGTGGTTCTATCCGGAATAATGAAATGGTTCCATAGTGTAGAACCGTAACGGTCTATAGTGAGCCACGCAATGGATGTAATCCCGCTGCGGTGACCGTGCGGCTTGCCGGATTGCAGCGACCCTCTCGCATGGGATTGCAGTAAGTGCTGAAGCACTTACTCGACGAGGAGACGAAGGTATGAAAACCGATGACGTGATCGTCAGCTTTCGAGGCGTGCGCAAAACCTACGATGGCGAAACGCTGGTCGTCAAACAGCTCGATCTGGATATCTATCAGGGCGAGTTCCTGACGCTGCTCGGGCCTTCCGGCTCGGGCAAGACCACCTGTCTGATGATGCTGGCGGGATTCGAATTTCCCACCGGCGGGGAGATCTGGCTCGACGGCACGCTGCTCAATACGGTGCCGCCCCATAAGCGCAACATCGGCATGGTGTTCCAGAACTATGCGCTGTTCCCCCATCTGACGGTCGAGCAGAACGTCGCCTATCCATTGACCGTGCGCAAACATTCGGCCGAAGAGCGTGCGCATCGCACCAGCAACGCGCTGAAAATGGTGCGGATGGAGAGCTTCGCGAAGCGCTATCCGGCGCAGCTGTCCGGCGGCCAGCAGCAGCGCATCGCGCTCGCGCGGGCCCTGGTGTTCGAACCGAAACTCGTGTTGATGGACGAGCCGCTCGGCGCGCTCGACAAACAATTGCGCGAGCACATGCAGTATGAGCTTAAATCATTGCACGAGAAACTCGGCGTCACGTTCGTCTACGTCACGCATGATCAAGGCGAGGCGCTCACCATGTCCGACCGCGTCGCCGTGTTCGATAAAGGCATCGTGCAGCAGCTCGACACTGTCGACCGCCTTTACGAATCGCCGTGCAACGAGTTCGTCGCGAACTTCATCGGTGACAGCAACAAGCTGCGCGGCACGATCGCGAACGTGGAAGGCGACTATTGCGAGATTCACCTGAGCGACGGCACGCGTTTGACAGGCCGCAATGTCGGCGGCGCGCGGGCGGGCTCGCCGGCGATCGCGTGCATCCGGCCCGAGCGCATGAAGCTTGCGAACGGTTCGGCGCGGCCCGGCGCCAATGCGCTCAGCGGCGAAGCGCGCGGGCTGATCTATTTCGGCGATCACGTGCGCATGCGCTGCGGCGTGCGCGAGCAGGACGAGTGCTTCGTGAAGGTGCCGCTCGGCACCGACATGCTCGACACCTTCGCGCCCGGCGCGCCGGTTGCGCTGGAGTTCGCCGCCGAGCATCTGCGGGTGTTCGCGGGAGCATGAACGCGTCCAACGCGTAGTGGTTCGAGTTTCGACGCAGGCAGGGCAAGTCAGCAGCACATAACAAGTCGCACTGTACTCAGCTTGATGCACACCACCAAAGGAGAGCAACATGAACACCATCGGGAAATCGCGCTGCGCCATCGCTGTCGGTGCCGCCGCGCTCGCGTTCGGCGCCGGGCAGGTCAATGCAGCCGAATTGACGGTCGTCAACTTCGGCGGCGCGAATGGCGACGCGCAGAAGGCCGCGTTCAATCAGCCGTTCGAGGCGCAAAGCGGTGCCAAGGTCACGGCGGTCGAATACAACGGCGAGCAGGCGAAAGTCAAGGCGATGGTCGAAGCCAAGCATGTCAACTGGGACGTGGTGGAAGTCGAGTCGGGCGATATCGGCCGGGGCTGCGATGAGGGGCTGTTCGAGAAGCTCGACTGGTCGAAGATCGGCAAGAAGTCGGATCTGATTCCCGAGGCTCCGCAAACATGCGGCGTCGGCTTTTTCGTGTGGTCGACGGCGCTCGCGTATAACGCCGACAAGCTGAAAACCGCGCCGAACGGCTGGGTCGATTTCTGGGACGTGAAGAAATTCCCCGGCAAGCGTGCGATGCGCAAGGGTGCGCGCTACAACCTCGAATTCGCGCTGATGGCCGATGGCGTGCCGCCTAAGGATGTCTATAAGGTACTCGCCACCAAGGAAGGCCAGGACCGCGCGTTCAAGAAGCTCGATGAGCTGAAGCCGAACATCCAGTGGTGGGAGGCCGGTGCACAGCCGCCGCAGTTTCTCGTCGCCGGCGACGTGGTGATGTCCACCGCCTATAACGGCCGGATCGACGCGGCGCAGCGCGAAGGCAAGAACCTCAAGGTGGTCTGGAACGGCAGCATCTACGACCTCGACTATTGGGCGATTCCGAAGGGCTCGCCGAACAAGGCGCTGGCCGAGAAGTACATCGCGTATTCGTTGTCGCCGAAGCCGCAGCAGGACTACGCGCATCACATCGCCTATGGTCCGGTGAATGTGGTCGCGATCAAGTCGCTCGATGCGAAGACCCTCGCGGATCTGCCGAATTCGCCGGCCAATGGCAAGAACGCGGTGCTGCAGAACCTGACGTTCTGGACCGATCATGGCGATGAGCTGGAGCAGCGGTTCTCGTCGTGGGCTTCGAAGTGAGGGTAAGTGCTGAGGCGCTGACTCTGGTCGACGGCTCTGCATGGGACTGGGGTAGGTGCTGAAGCGCTGACTCCTCCCGACAGCTTCGCATGGGACTGGAGTAAGCGCTAAAGCGCTAACTCCAGTCGACAAAGGAAACGGACATGACCACGATGACGATCGCCGCCGATCCGACGCCTGAATCGACAGGTCGGCTCAAGCGCGAACTAAAAGCCGCGGAGTCCAGAAAGCGCGCGATGGCCCTGCTGCTGATCGCACCGCTCGCGATTTTTCTGTTGCTCATCTTCGTCGTGCCAATCGGCGCGCTGCTAACCCGCGCCGCGCAGAATCCCGAAGTCGCCAACGCGTTGCCGCATACGCTCAGCGCATTGAGCGGCTGGGACCGCAAGACGCCGCCGCCCGATGCCGCCTTCACCGCGCTCGCCACCGACCTCACCGCGATCGCCGACAGCGACGGCATGGGCGCGCTCGCCCGGCGCCTGAACGTGGAAATTCCAGGCTATCGCTCGCTCGTCGCCAAATCCGCGCACGCCATGCCGTTCGCCGATGACAACAGCCAGCCCCTGCAACTCACGCCCGCCCAACTGCGCGCGAAGTTCGTCGAACTCGACGAGCGCTGGAACGACATCGCGTACTGGCAGGCCATCGCCAAAAACGCCAGCACAGTTTCACCCTTCTATCTGCTGGCTTCGCTCGATCACAAACAGGACGCGTTCGGCCGCATCATTCCGACCGATCCCGATCAGCAGATCTATCTGACGGTGTTCGGCCGCACCTTCGTGATCGGCGCGGTCGTGACCTTGCTCACGCTGCTGCTCGGCTATCCGCTCGCGTACTGGGTTTCGACGCTGTCCGAGCGTCGCGCGAATCTCGTGATGATTCTCGTGCTGATTCCGTTCTGGACGTCGATCCTTGTGCGTGTCGCTGCATGGATCGTGATTCTGCAAAGCGAAGGCCTGGTGAACAGGGCGCTGATCGCGAGCGGACTGCTGCACGATCCGCTTGCACTGCTGTTCAACCGTACTGGCGTGTACATTTCCATGACGCACATTCTGCTGCCGTTCATGATCCTGCCGCTGTATAGCGTGATGAAGTCGATTCCGCCCACCTATCAACGCGCCGCCGTGTCGCTCGGCAGCCATCCGTTCGCCGCCTTCTGGCGTGTGTACGTGCCGCAAACCTATCCGGGCATCGGCGCCGGCGCGCTGCTGGTGTTCATTCTGGCGATCGGCTACTACATCACGCCCGCGTTGCTCGGCGGCCCGAACGATCAGATGGTCAGCTACTACGTCGCGTACTTCACCAACGTCACCATCAACTGGGGCATGGCATGCGCGCTCGGCGGCCTGCTGCTCGCCGCGACGCTCGTGCTCTACGTGATCTATGGACGCTTCACGCGTTCGTCTTTGAGTCTCGGCTGAACGGAGCGCACCTGCGATGAAACTTGCCAAGCCCCTGTTCGCACCGCATACGTCGCTCATCGAGCGCGCGTGGTATTTCGCGCTGCGCGTGCTCGTCGTGCTGACGCTGCTCTACCTGATCCTGCCCGTGCTGGCGATCGTGCCGCTGTCGTTTTCGTCGAGCACGTTCCTGGTGTATCCGATTCCCGGCTGGTCGCTGCGCTGGTATCAGAACCTGATCGCATCCGACGAGTGGCGCATGGCCGCGAAGAACAGCTTCATCGTCGCGCCATCGGCGACGGTGGTCGCGACCGTGCTCGGCACGCTCGCGGCGATCGGCCTCACCAAGGCCAACTTCCGCGGCAAGGGCCTGCTGATGGCGATCCTCATCTCGCCGATGATCGTGCCGGTGGTCGTAGTCGGTGTCGGCATGTATCTCTTCTTCGCGCCGCTCGGACTGGCCAATACCTATGTCGGCTTGATCCTCGCGCATGCGTCGCTCGGCGTGCCGTTCGTCGTGACGACGGTGGCCGCCACCTTGCAGGGTTTCAACTACAACCTGGTGCGCGCGAGCCTGTCGCTCGGTGCGAGTCCGGTCAGGACGTTTTTCCGCATCACGTTGCCGGTAATCGCGCCGGGCGTGATCTCGGGCGCGCTGTTCGCGTTCGCGACTTCGTTCGACGAAGTGGTGGTGACGCTGTTCCTCGCGGGCGCCGATCAAACCACGCTGCCACGGCAGATGTTCACTGGTATCCGTGAGAACATCAGCCCGACGATCGCCGCGCTGGCTACCATCCTGATCATTTTCTCGACCTCTCTATTGCTCGCGCTCGAATGGCTGCGCGGGCGCAATGCGGCGCGCGCGGTCAGGGTTTGAGCGGGGCGGCAGCCTGCCGCATCGTTCGGCAGGGGGAATGACAGCTCATTCCCCGCGGGCGTCCCAATCAGCAAACTCTCTGACGCCATTCTAAGAATGTTCCCATTCCCCACAGGTTTGCCGGTCTGCATACTCTAGGCCTTCTTTAGAAAAATGCGCTCGACGCACCTAGGCCATGAAATTGGAGCTAACGGCGCTTGCATGCGCGTTGGCCTTAAACCCTTGCGCGGACCATGCCGCGCCGGAGCGGCTCGGCATGGAAGACGCAAGCGTGCTGAAAACCGGCGTCGGCGCGCTTCAGAACGAAGCAGCGGGCGCGCTCGATCCGCGATGGGTCAACAGGTATGCGTCGATCAGGAACAGCCGCGTCACGCTCGACTGGTTGCAGGCGCAGCTCGATCAAAGGCCGGGCGAGCAGACGGGCTACATGAAAGCCGACGCTGCGGCGATCGTCCCCGGCCGCAAGCGCCGGCTCCACGCGCTGGCAGTCGGTCTAGATACGCTGCCGGCCCAACGCACGATCAAGATCACCGGCTACACCGACTGCCGGGCAACGAAGCCGGCAACCTGGGGCTGCCGTGGTCGCGCGCGGGGTTCGTCGAGCCGTACCTGCGACCAGGCGGCGTGACTTGCCACGCATTGCCGAACCGGCTATGGGTCATGAAGCTTGCGGACAATGCCTGGCTGGATCGGGTTGCCGACACTGAAACGACCACAGGTGCCGCAAGGCTAGACATAACTTAAGCCGCGCGATGAAAAAAACCAGTGCGACGGGGAACGCTTCAAAGGGGGAATGCAGAAGATGTCAACTATTCTGGTTATCGACGACCACCCGGCATTTCGGATGGTCATCAAGATGCAGCTCATGCAATTGCTGGGAGTGGAGGAAGTCATCGAGGCCGACAACGGACAGACCGCTGTCGAAATGGCCCGGCAACACGCGCCGAGTCTGGCCATACTGGATCTCGACATTCCGCGCATCAGCGGGCTCGATGTGATTCCGCGGCTCAAGCTCGTGCATCCGTCGATCCGCGTACTGGTGCTGTCGGGGCACGACCCCGCGACGTTTGCCCCGCGCGCAATGCGCTGCGGCGTCCACGGCTTTGTCGGCAAGTCGCAGGAAATGAAGGAGATCATGCGGGGCGTGGAAGCCGTGCTCGCCGGCTACACCGTGTTCCCCGTCATGGCCACCGGCGGCATGGTGCCCCCTGTCAACGTGGCGGCAGACGAGGAGGAGCGGGTGAGACTGCTGTCTAACAAGGAACTCGTGATCCTGCAGATGCTTTCCAAAGGCATGTCGAACAAGGCGATCGGCGATGCGCTATTCGTCAGCAATAAAACCGTCAGCAGTCACAAGACCCGTATCATGCAGAAGCTTTGCGTCAAATCGTTGGTTGAACTGATCGATCTGGCGCGACGTTGCCGGATCGCTTTGGCGCGATGATCAGGGCCGCCGGCGCGATGGACCGTTCCCGACTGTCAGGCGACGCGCAAGCGCTGCACGAAAAGGCACTCGAACTGGCCGCAGACGATCAGGTGATGGCGATGCGTCTGCTCGAGATGATCGCCGAAACTAATCGAACGACACTGGCGTCTTTGCAAGCCGGTAGCAGGGCCTCGTCGTGGGATGACGTCGCCGGCGCGGCCCACCGGATCGCCGGTTCGGCGCGTCTGCTAGCCAATGGCGAACTGATCGCATTGCTGATCGAGCTGGAAGCGGCAGCCCGCGAACAACGGCATGCGGAGGCCGTCGTGCTTTTGAGGCTCGTGGTCGATGCAGTGGTCCAGTTGAACGTTTCTATCGACGCAGCGGTGGGCGGTATCGCCCGGCGCTGAACGACGCGCGGGCTGCTGCGAGACTGTGCGGGCAGTTCGCAGCGGTACTGGCGCGCACCACCACATGGGCTGCCGAACATTTTGGGTTGCCCAACATTTTGCGCTGGTGATATCGCTGGGCACCGCGGGCAGCAGCGCGTCGAGCACGGCGCGCACCAGCGCGATGTCGGCATGGCAGAGCTGTTCTGGGTGCTCGCTACACTCAACAATCCGCCAGCGCGGCGATGGCGATGGATATCGCTAACCTGGCAAGTTTAAGTTGCCGATATTGTCGTTGTGTTGTGTGTCGCTGTGTTGTGTGCGCCCAGCTTCTTCGTTTCGTCCGCATTCGTCGTTGAAGTCTCGGCGGCGATTTTCGCGTGCCAAGTGTTGGTCGCTGTGTCCTTGCCAACATTTCCGTTTCAGTGCCGGCGGTCTGCTTGGGCATCGTCTCACCGAACAGCATCATGCCCAAGCGCGAATTTGCAAAACCTCATGGTTCTTCTGAACTAGAAGTCGTCAATTCTGAAAAATGGTGGCGACTGCACTTGATTGCTGAGAAGTCTCTGTTGCCTGTAAAAATTAAGTTGAAGTTTCATTTTCTAAAAGGCCGCGAGAACTGTGTTGATCAAAGTATAGGGGCGATTTGATCTCGCAGATTTGCGAAGTTTCCCAATATAGATGCTGTAATTCCGCATGCCGATGGACATATAAAACGTTAAACAAATTTATTGTGGGCTTCGTGTTGCAAAGACGCGACGAATGTCGCGCATTGCTGCGCTTTTCCTTAGCAGGCCCAAATCGTCCAGACTCAAGCCAGGCATGCTCGGTAGAGTCGATTGCGATTTCTCGCGTCCTTATACAGATAATTCCTACACGATTTACGCATTCCCTGATTTTTAGGGATAAAGCTCACGGTTAGATTTGCAGAGCGTTGAAAAACTTTGAGTCGAGCCTCTTCAAAGTGCCGGCCAGTTTTTTTGCGGGAAGCGTGTACGCACGATTTCTCAAATCGAACTGCATGCGGGGCTTGCCTTACATCTAGGGAATTTATGAACAAGTCGTATATTAGCGTCTGGAATGACGTATCCGGAACGTGGGTCGCCGCGCCCGAGACTGCGAGAACGCATTGCGGTACGGCAAGCGCATCGTCACGGACGGTTTGCGTCCACCGGGAGACAGCGAGCCGTCCGGCCACGCCTCTGAGGGCTGCGTTCATGCCGATCGCAATGGCTATCGGCGCAGTCGGTCTGGCCATGCTGCCGGGTATGGCCGCAGCTCAGGCAACGGTAGGCAACGGCGGTCTCGAGCTCTGCCCCGGCGGCGTGAACGGGATCGGCTCGTCTTGGGGAACGCTGTCCAGCGCCGTCGGCATCATGAATTGCGGAGCGAGCAACGGTTCGGCGGACCACATGTCTTTCTCGCTGAACAACTCGGCAGCCACCAACGGCGCGTGGGGCTTCGACAGCGGCAACATCACGGCTCGCGTCACCGGGTATGACGATGGCCGCCTGGAGCTCAAGGGCATGGGCGGCATCAGTATGCTCAATGCCGTCGACATGACAGGCAACAAAATCACCGATCTGGCGGACGGCAACGTCTCGTCGGCGAGCTCGGATGCGGTAAATGGCAACCAGCTTTATCAACGCACGCGATATTTCACCGCGGCGTCCGCGTCGAGTAACGCGTCGACCGACGCGCAGGCCTTGGGGTCGGACTCAGTGGCATCGGGACCGTCGGCGCGGGCGCTCGTGAGCAATTCCAGCGCATACGGCGCGAACGCCGCCGCGTTGGCGATCAATTCGGTGGCGCTTGGCGCGGGCTCGCAGGCTACCCGTGCCGACACTGTGTCGGTCGGCTATGTATCCGCGGACGGCACGACCAGTTACACGAGGCAGATCACCAATGTCACAGCGGGCGTTGCGGCGACCGACGCGGTCAACGTGGCGCAGCTGGACGCGGCGATCGACAGCGTCAACGCTAACGGCGGCGTCGACAATCCGGTGACATACAACAGCTCCGCAGCGGACCTGATCGTGCTCAAGGGCGCGCAAGGCACGAAGATCACGAACCTGGCAAAGGGCGACATCTCCAGTGCGCTGAGCACGGATGCCGTGAACGGCTCGCAGCTGTTCGAGACCAATCAGAATGTGACGAACGTCGCGAACGATGTGGCCGGCGTATCGGGCAATCTGGCCAACGTGACCAACGTCGTCAACCAGATCGTGGCCAACGGTGTCGCGGGCTCTCCACTCATGGTGAAGTACGACACCCTTGACAAGGACATGCTGACGCTGGGCGGTGTGGGCGCGCCGACGCCCGTCAAGCTGACCAACGTAGCCGCGGGCGATCTCTCCGCCGCGAGTAGTGATGCAGTCAACGGCGCTCAGTTGTACGAAACGAACCAGAACTTGAGTCAGCTCGCAGCGAACGTTGGCGACCTTAACACGCAGGGCATCAAGTATTTCCACGCCAATTCGTCGTCGGCCGATTCGTCGGCAGACGGTGCCGATTCGGTGGCAATCGGCGGGGCGGCCGTATCATCGGCTGCCAATTCGGTTGCGTTGGGCGCGAACTCGGTGGCGGATCGTCAGAACGCGGTATCGTTCGGTGCGGCAGGTTCGGAGCGTCAGCTCATCAATGTGGCGCAAGGCACTGCGGAAACGGACGCAGTCAACGTCGAGCAGATGAATACGGCTATCCGCAATGCGTCGATTGGCAGCGGCTCCGACTCGGTCGCCTACGACTCACCGGTGCATGACAAGGTCACGCTTGGCGGCGCGGCGACGCAGCCCCAGGTTCTCGTGACGAATCTGGCGGCAGGCCAGATCGCGCTTGGCAGCACGGACGCGGTGAACGGCGATCAGCTGTACAAGAGCGCCAGCGGTCTTGCTTCCGCATTGGGCGCCGGCGCGGCGGTGAACGCGGACGGCACCATCACCGCACCGGGCTACGAGATCAGTGGCACCACCTACGACAACATCGGCGCTGCACTGGCGGCGCTCAATACGGCTGCGGGCGACCTCGTCAACGAGTCGAAGTATGTCAAGGTCGTATCAGACCAGAGCGTTGCGGTGGCAGGCGGCTCGGAATCGGTGGCCATCGGCGGCGCTGCGCTGGCGTCTGGTAACGGGTCGCTGGCAATCGGTTCAGGTTCGAGTGCAACCTTCGACAACTCGACCGCGATCGGCGTGAATGCCCAGACGGATGCGCCCAATACGGTGTCCGTTGGCAGCCGCAATCTGCAAATGCGCATCACGAACGTTGCGAACGGTATCAATCCGACCGACGCGGCGACGATGGCGCAACTCGACGCGTTGCAGAGTCAGCTCACGAGTGGGTCGACCAGTGGCGCGAAATCAATGATGCAAAGCCCGGCTGCGGTGTTGAGCTACATTGCGGTGAGTTCGAACACGGTTCAGGGAACCGCCACGAGCGCGTCGGAAGACATGAACGCGATGGCGATCGGTCCGGCGGCGGTGGCGGCCGGGTCCAATGCGCTGGCGGTCGGCGCGCGTGCTGGTGTGCCCAGTGACTTTGGCACGGCCGTCGGTTCGGGCGCGGCCGCATTGTCGGCGAACGCGACCGCCGTTGGCGCTAGTTCGATCGTTGGCGTGGAATCGGCTAACTCGGTGTCCATCGGCTACAACACGCGGGTCAACTCAACCAACGCATTGGCGCTGGGTGCTTATGCCTTCACTGCCGGCGCCGGTGCGGTCGCGCTCGGCTACAACGCGTTTGTCAGGGACCAGGGTATCTACGGCCTCGCGCTCGGAGCGAATTCCACGGTGAGCGCCGCGAACGGTGTGGCGATCGGCTACGGCGCAATCGCCGACCGTGCCAACGCGGTCTCAGTGGGTAACGCCACCATGCAGAGCCAGATCATCAACGTAGCGGCGGGTACCAGCAACACGGACGCGGTGAACGTCGGCCAGTTGTCGGGTCTGGCAGATGCGATCGGCGGCGGAGCAGCCGTGAACGCCGACGGCACGATCAAGGCTCCGGGTTTTGCGATTGGCGGCCACACTTACGCCGACGTCGGCTCGGCCCTTTCGGCTTCGATGGCCAACTCGGTTCAATACGACACTTCCGACCACACCAGGCTGACGTTGGGCGGCGCGGGCGGTTCGGCACCGCCGGTCACGCTGTCGAACGTTGCCGGCGGGGTGGCGGACGACGACGCGGTCAACATCGGCCAGCTCAAGAAACTGGGCATGGTTCTCGACAGCGACGGCAATGCGGCGAACAGCTTTGTCGCGTACGACGACACCACGCTCGGCTCGATCACGCTCAAAGGTGCCGAGGGCACCAGGATCGCGAACGTGAAAGCGGGCGAGCTCAGCGACACCAGTCTGGACGCAGTCAACGGCAGCCAGCTTTACAGCACCAATGCCAACGTCGCGAGCGTGGCGGGCGATCTCGCAAACGTCGCCGGCAACATGACGAACATCACCAACGTCATTAACAACGTGGTTGTCGACGGTGGCGGCATCAAGTATTTCCACACCAATTCGACGCTGGCCGATTCGTCGGCAACCGGTGCGGACGCGGTGGCAATCGGCGGCGCGGCGAGCGCAACGGCGGACAACTCGGTCGCGCTGGGTTCCAACTCGGTGGCAAACCGTGCGAACTCGGTGTCGGTGGGCGCGGTCGGTGCGGAACGCCAGATCGTCAACGTGGCCAATGCCACGAGCAACACCGACGCGGTGAACCTCGGGCAGTTGCGCGCGCTGGGCGGCAATGTCGACAGCGAGGGCAACGTAACGAATGCCTTTGTCTCGTACGACGATGACACAAAGGACAAAATCTCGCTGCGCGGCGCCGGCTCAACCGTGCCGGTTCTGTTGACGAACGTCGCACAGGGTCAGGTCGCTGCGTCGAGCAGCGACGCGGTGACCGGCGCGCAGCTCTACAATCTTGCGCAATCAGCCGCGGACGTCGCGGGTGGTGGTGCGGGCGTTCTCCCTGACGGCACACTCTCCCGGCCGTCGTACGTGATCAGCGGCCAAACCTTTGACAATGTTGGCTCGGCACTGTCCGCGGTCGATGGCGAGATGGGTCAGATGAACACGACTTTCTCGACCGGTCTGAAGTACATCAAGGTTGTGTCGACTGATGCCGACGCGGTGGCGGGAGGCAACAATGCCATTGCAATTGGTGGCGCCTCATATGCGTCAGGTAATGGGACGCTGGCGATCGGTTCGGGCTCAAGTTCAACGTTTGACAACTCGACCGCGCTTGGCGTGAATGCCCAGACGGATGCGCCCAATACGGTGTCCGTTGGCAACCGCAATCTGCAAATGCGCATCACGAACGTTGCGAACGGTATCAATCCAACCGACGCGGCAACGGTGGCGCAACTGGACGCATTGCAGACTCAGCTCACGAGCGGGTCGACCGGTGGCGCGAAATCGATGATGCAAAGCCCGTCTGCGGTGTTGAGCTACATCGCGGTGAGTTCGAACACGGTTCAGGGAACCACCACGAGTGCGTCGGAAGACATGAACGCCATGGCGATCGGCCCGGCGGCGGCAGCGGCCGGTTCCAATGCGCTGGCGCTCGGGGCGCGTGCTGGCGTGGCCAGCGACTTTGGCACGGCGGTCGGTTCGGGCGCGGCCGCATTGTCGGCGAACGCGACCGCCATTGGCGCGAGTTCGATCGTCGGCGTGGATTCGGCCAACTCAGTGTCCATCGGCTACAACACCCGGGTCAATTCAACCAATGCGTTGGCGCTGGGTGCTTATGCCTTCACCGCGGGCGCCGGTGCGGTCGCGCTCGGCTACAACGCGTTCGTCACCGACACCGGCACCAGCGGTCTTGCGCTGGGATCAAATTCCACAGCCAGCGCCGCGAACGGTGTCGCGATCGGCTACGGTTCAATCGCCGACCGTGCCAATGCAGTTTCGGTGGGCAACTCCGCCACGCAGAGGCAGATCATCAACGTCGCTGCCGGCGTTCAGGATACCGACGCGGTCAACCTGGCGCAGATGAATGCTGCGATCAGTGCATCGGCCAGCAGCGGTTCGGCTGACGCGGTCATTTACGACACGCCGTCGCATGACAAACTCACCCTGAACAAGGGCGGCGCGGCGGTGACGGTGTCGAACCTGGCAAACGGCGTCGCGGACACCGACGCCGTGAACGTCAGCCAACTGAAGTCGATGGGCATGACACTCGACAGCAGCGGCAACGCGACTAATGCGTTCGTGGCCTATGACGATACGACCAGGCAAACGGTCACGTTCGGCGGCATCGGTTCGACAACGCCGGTGGTCCTGGCGAATGTCGGTGCTGGGCAGGTCGCGTCGAACAGCAAGCAGGCGATCAACGGCTCGCAACTGTACGGCGCGATGAACAGCGCGGCAGCCGCGCTGGGCGGTGGTTCGGCGGTGGGCTCTGACGGTCAGGTTAGCAAACCGGTCTATACCGTCGGTGACAACTCGTACACGGGCGTCGATTCGGCAATTTCCGCGCTCAACGCGGCGATCGTTACGGGTGGCAATCCGGATGGCGTGATCTATGACACGTCCGCGCACGACAAGCTGACCTTGGGCGGCACGGGCAACGCCTCGAAGCCGGCAGTGACGATCGCGAACTTGGCGGCCGCCACGGCCGACGACGAAGCAGTGAACCTCAAGCAATTGAAGGACGCTGGTTTGACCGTCGACTCGTCTGGCAATCCCACCAACTCGTTCGTCTCATATGACGACGCCACCAGGAAGACGCTGACCTTCAACCCGAATGGCGATGCGACCCGGTTGAGGAATGTAGCCGACGGACTGGATCCGACTGACGCCGTCAACCTTAGACAGATGCAGTCGTATGTCTCCGACTACGTGTCTAACAACCCGGGCAGTGGCGGCACCCAGAACGCGGTCGCCTACGATGATTCGTCGAAGAAGCAGGTAACTCTAGGCGGCACGAACGCGACTGATCAAGTTGTGCTGACGAACGTGGCGGCGGGCTCGAATGCGACGGATGCGGTCAACTACGGACAGTTCTCTGCGCTCCTTGACGAGGTCAAAAACCTCAGCGTTCCGACTGAGGGCGGCAACAACTACTTCACGGTCGGCTCGCCGGAGGCCGGCACGACCGCTAGCGCTGCCGTTGCGTCCGGTACGGATGCAATTGCAATCGGCAACGGCGCTGCGGCAACCGGTACGGCGGCGATCGCAATCGGCAAGAGCGCGGTCACATCGGGAGCAAACTCCGTCGCGCTCGGGGCCGGCGCTTCGGCTCCGAATGACAACGCAGTCGCGCTCGGTGCGAACTCGACGACGGACCGTGACAACTCTGTATCGGTGGGTTCGGCCGGCGCGGAGCGTCAGATCACCAATCTTGCGGCCGGCACGCAGGGCACCGACGCGGTCAACGTGAATCAGTTGAACAGTGCCATGGGCAACATGAACAGCACGATCAACAACGTCGACCGGAACGCCGCCAAGGGTATCGCTTCAGCGTCCGCGCTGAACATCGTCACGCCGTACCTGCCGGGCCGCACCACGTTGAACGCAGGTATCGCCAACTACCGTGGCTACCAGGCTGTCGGCCTGGGCATCTCCCGCTGGAACGAGAAGGGCACGATCAACTACAACCTCGGCGTGTCCAGTTCCGGCGGTAATAGCACCATCGTCCGTGCTGGTATCGGCATCGTCCTCGGCAACTAGACGAATCCCACGAGGCTTTGAATAGAGGCTTGAGTCGTTAGCCGTCTGGGTCGTACGGGGAGCTTCCGTGCGACCCTCTTTCCATGAGAGACAGAGATGAAGTATTCGTTAATTGCCATCGCGCTCGCCGCGATGCTCGCCGGATGTTCGTCGTCCGCGACGCGCGATCGGCTGCAGATCCAGGATCCTACGGTACTGCAAACCGGCTTCCAGGCGACGCAGGAACAGGCCGCCGGCGCCGTGACGCCGCAGTGGATCCAGACGTATGGTGGCGTGAAGAGTGCCGCGACGTTGGCTTCGGTCAAGGCCCGACTGAACGCATTGGGCGAGCGGTCGGACAACTACTTCGGCGACAAGGCGCAGTGCTGGCTGGACGCGGCTCAAGACGAGCGTTCGCTCCACGACGGGTGGGGGTTCGTCGAGGAAGCACTGGTCGAAGCCGACCGGCTGACCAAGGCGCTGGAAACCGGTCAGGGCCTTTCAGTCGACAACCCGGCGTTGCGCACGGCTTCGGTAATCCGCCCGGACCTGTGGAAGCAGATCCTCGCAGCGAAGACGTCGCCACAGTTTCCGCAGTGTCAGCAGGCGCAGCGTTTGACGGCGTGCTCCGAAGTTCAATTGATTCACGCAGGGCACGAAGCTTGGACGCGCGACTTCAGCGCGAGCCAGCGCATCGTGGACGGCGTCGAAAGCGGCTTGCCTGGTATCGGGGCGGCGCTGTCAGCCTGCGCGCCGCCGCCACTCGCCAAGCCTGATGCGATTCCGGCAAAGATCACGTTGCAAGCCGACGCGACATTCAAGTTTGATCGCGGCGATCTGGCCGGCATGCTGCCGGGCGGCAAGGCCAAGCTCGACCAGTTGCTGCACGACCTGAGTCAGGTCGACGACGTGACAGACATCCGTATTGAAGGCTTTACGGACCGCCTCGGTAGCGACAGCTACAACCGTAAGTTGTCGGCCAAGCGTGCTGAGACCGTTAAACGGTATCTGCAGAACGGTGGTGTGAAGACGCCGATAACAGCGAGTGGCCGTGGCAAGGAAGAGCCGGTGGTGCAGTGTAACGACCGCAACCGTCAGGCGCTGATCGACTGCCTGGCGCCAAACCGTCGCGTCGAGCTCGACTTTACTCGTGCTGGTCCGCGGGCATCGGATGTGCCAAAGAGTCAAGGCATCCAATCGCAGCATCCGTTGCTCGATAAGCAATCGCAGCAGGAACAGTGAGATCTCCAATGACCGGCTCGGCATGGGCGGTCATTGCCTTTGACGATCGAATGCGAGACGGGAGTTAGGAGCGCGAACTATGCTCGCGTTCTTATTCCCGCAGGAGGGGAATGGTCGCTATTCTCCGAACGCGTTTTTTCTCTAAAACCGCAGCTTAAGTACCGCGCCATTCCGACCGCGCGCAGGGCATCCTGCGTGCGTGCGTCCGGCGCCGCATTCACAAATGAGCACGGAACCGCAATCGCTTCGAAAAGGACAATCACTTCAATGTTGCGGAAATTTCACTCAATATTGCCGAAAAATACGCAAGACAAAGTTGATACTATTTAACCCTGTCTCATCTTTGCCAGTTCGATTCGTATAATGCCCACTGATTGAAAGGCGAGTCGTAAATGAAGAGAATCATGATTATCGACGACCATCCAATCATTCGTGGAACGATCGCAAACGTATTGCGCGCCGATCCTGAGCTGGATATGGTGGGCGAGTGCGGCGATGGAGAGGACGGCCTGCGAATGGTGCTGGCGGAGTGCCCCGATCTAGTCATTCTCGATCTCGATTTACCGCGCCTTGATGGTTTATCCATGATCCGTCGCATTCGTGCGCAGAATTTGAAAACCAGTATTCTCGTGTTATCGGCAAAGCCGGAGCATGTCATGGCCACCTATACGCGTAATGCCGGTGCCAATGGTTATGTCAGCAAGGGTCGGGAAATCAGCGAATTAATCACCGCGCTCAAAACGGTGCTATTCGGTTACGAGTGCTTTCCGGTGGATACGACCCATGCTGCGTCCGACAACGGACTAAAGTCCCTGTCGGCACGTGAGGTCGAAGTGTTGCAACACCTGGTGCGCGGCGCCAGCAATCGCGACATTGCGGGCCGCCTTTTTCTCAGCGACAAGACTGTGAGCACCTACAAAAGCCGCATTCAGGAGAAGCTCGGGCTGTCATCGTTGGCGGCGCTGATCGAGTTTGCTTCGATGCATAAGCTGATCGACTGAAATTGCGGGCTATGAAAGATATCGGCCCGCTGAGTTCTTCCGCCGGTGCAAGTCATCGTGCGGCGGGCTTTGTCGAGGGTCCTCGTCATCCTCGCTTTCATTCGGCGTCGCAGGCTGCAATTCAGCTGGCAACGCTGTCCGGTTGTCTGTTTGCATTCGCATGGCCTTGGGCGTTTTCGGCACGCGCCGATGCGGCGCCGGCCGCCGACCACACGCCGCAACGGGTGGTCGCGCATGGTTCGCGTCATTCGGCGGGGTCCGCCACAGTCAGTGTTCCGACTAATCGTGAGCAGGGGGTCCATGACGTCGCGTCACAAAACAGCAACGGTTCTCATGCAGCGCCTGCCTCCGTGTCGAATGACAATCGACTCCCCGTTTTGGACGGGTCCGGAAAGCACGCGCAAGGCGCGGCGGCTGCACAGCAGCGTGGGTTACAGGCGCTGTCGATCGAGGTCATCGCGGCGTTGATTGGCACGTGCCTCTTGCTAGCAGCGCTGCGGCGTCCGACCGGAGAAAGCCAGGCAATCGCGAACGAACCGGCCTGCCGCGGCCAGTCAGCGGAAGTCGCCGGCCTCGCAGACACCACCGCCCACACCGAACCCACCCATCCCACCAACTCCGAACCCTTCGAGCAAAGCTACCTGGACGCACTATCCGAAGAAGGCATCGACCTTGCCGCGTTCCTGATCGGTTGGCGCGATGCAATGAACGACGACCTCCACGCCCTGGCTAGCGCATTGCATTGCCGGCGCGACCCCGTCCATGTCCGCGGGCTGTTGCATCGATTGAGCGGCGCGGTCGGGCTGGTCGGCGCGCGCGCTTTGACAGAAGCATTGCGCCGGGCGAGTGCTTCGCCACTGGACCATGACATCGGCGCTATTCAGACGTTGATCCACCGCGCCAGGAATTTGGTCGAGCAACTAGGCACCGCGCCTGGCGCACGTCCGGACACGCACCCATGAATCGACCGCTGGCCTTGATTCAAGGCGACGTGGCACTACCGAACGCACGGTCACTGCGCGGTTTGCCGCCGCCTTACGGCGTGTCCCGCTGGCCGCCGCCCAACGCGGCGCAACCTCGGCTGCAAGCGGCGGCAGTCACCCTTGCGCATCAAACGTTCCGGGAAGTCGCGCGGCGCACGTCGCCGCACGAGCGTCGCCTTGCATTTGCGCCGCGACAGCACTCCCGCTTTATCTACGAGCTGCCGAAGCCACGCGACAATTCATCGTATTTCGATACGCAGATGGATGAATCCAGGCACTACCTCGCGATGGGGACGATGCGCTGCTCTTCGTCACCTGCGGACCGGATGTTGGGGGGAGCGATCCTGGCGGCTTGCGGCATTGCGCTTGCCTGGTTGTTGACGGCCACTGCGACGCACGACGCCGACAAGCCCGGAATGATCGGAATCGCCCGGGAGTCTCCGGCGATGGCGACCGCAACGCAGCCGCAAGCGTCGGCCAGAACGGCGCAGCCGTCCGTTGAAGCCGGGCCGAAGCCGGCGACGAGCGTGCGCGCGGCGGCCGCCCGGACGCCAAAGGCCTTGCTTCGAACGCAGCCGAAAACCGACCCCAAAACCGAACCAAAAAGCCCGTGGAAACCGTCGCAGGAAGCGGCGCGGCCGATCAAGCCCCGCACCATCACCAAACCGACATCCCCGCGCCCAAGCGAACCGCAGTTCGACCAACTGCGCGCGACAACGGCCGCGATTCGCCCAGCCCTGGATTCCGCCGCGTCGGCGCAGCCCGAATGGCTCGCGCCCCCATCGCCAGACGCCACCGACACGCCCGCCGGCGACCCCTTCGGCAACGAATGGCTCGACTGGCGCACGTTGCACCAGCACGACCGCGCCCGCAGCGCCGCGCGGACAAAGCCGAGCGCGGCCGCCTCGAGCGACATGGATTGGAGCGCCCGCATGACGCAGCGTCGGATCACCGACAACCCGTCCGCCTTCAGCGCCTTCACCGCCCTCAGCGCCCCAAACTGAGCGGCGAAAAAAAAGCCCGACCAGAGGTCGGGCTCAAAATCGGCTGCGCCCTCCACAGGACGCAGCCCCTGCAAAACAGCCGAGCCGTTTGCCTTACCGCCGCGCTTAAGCGGCCAGCAGCGAACGCAGCACGAACGGCAAAATCCCGCCGTGCTTGTAGTAGTCGACTTCGATCGGCGTGTCGATGCGCAGCAGCACCTGCACGCGCTTCTCGCTGCCGTCCTTGCCGCGAATCACCAGCGTGACCTCCTGTTGCGGCTTGAAGTCCGCACCGAGGCCTTCGATGTCGTACGTTTCTTCGCCGGTGATGCCGAGCGACTGCACGCTATCCGAACCCTTGAACTGCAGCGGCAGAACGCCCATGCCGACCAGGTTCGAACGGTGAATCCGCTCGAAGCTGCGTGCGACCACGGCCTTCACGCCCAGCAGTTGCGTACCCTTCGCCGCCCAGTCGCGCGAGGAGCCCGTGCCGTACTCTTCGCCCGCGAACACGATGGTCGGCGTGCCCGCCTCGATGTACTTCATGGCTGCGTCGTAGATCGACTGCTGTACGCCGCTCGGCTGATGAATCGTCAGTCCGCCTTCAACGCGCGAGCCGTCTGCCCGCGCCGGGATCATCAGATTCTTGATCCGGACGTTCGCGAACGTGCCGCGCATCATCACGTCGTGGTTGCCGCGGCGCGAGCCGTAGCTGTTGAAGTCGGCCTTCTGCACGCCGTTTTCCTTCAGCCACTTGCCGGCCGGCGAATCTTCCTTGATCGAGCCAGCCGGGCTGATGTGGTCGGTCGTGACCGAGTCACCGAAGATGCCCAGTGCCCGCGCGTTCTTGACCGGTGCGATGCTGTCGGCCGGCGTCATCGAGAAATCGTCGCCGAAGAACGGCGGCTCTGCGATGTAGGTCGACTTCGGCCAGTCATAGACCTGGCCTTCTTCGCCTTCGATCTTGCTCCACAGGTCGCCCTTCTTGGTGAGCTGCGCGTAGTTCTTGCGGAACGCCTCGGCGTCGAGCGCGAACTTCAGCAGCTCGTTGACTTCTTCGCTGGTCGGCCAGATGTCGCCCAGGTAGATGTCCTTGCCGCCCTTGCCCTTGCCGACCGGTTCGGTCATCAGGTCGCGCGTGATATTGCCGGCGATCGCGTAAGCGACGACCAGCGGCGGCGAGGCGAGGAAGTTCGCGCGGATGTTCGGGTGAATCCGCGCCTCGAAGTTGCGGTTGCCCGACAGCACGGCGGCCGCGACGATGTCGTTCTTGGTGATCGCTTCGTTCAGTTCGGGCGTGAGGTCGCCGGCGTTGCCGATACAAGTCGTGCAGCCGTAAGCGGCCAGCGTGAAGCCGAGCTTGTCCAGGTACTTCAGCAGGTCGGTCTTGGTCAGGTATTCAGTGACGATACGCGATCCCGGAGCCAGCGAGGTCTTGATGTGCGGAGCCACCGTCAGCCCGGCTTCCACCGCCTTCTTCGCGAGCAGACCGGCGGCCAGCAGCACGCTCGGGTTCGACGTGTTCGTGCACGACGTGATCGCGGCGATCAGCACGTCGCCGTTCTTCACGTTCACGCCGTTGCTCGTCGTATATTGCGCGTCCAGATCGGCTTCCTTCTTCGCAAAGCCGTTCTCCGACACCGGCTTCGAGAACAGGTCGCTGAAAGTCGACTTCACATTGCCGATTTCGATGCGGTCTTGCGGACGCTTCGGACCGGCCAGCGACGGCGCGACCGTGCCGAGATCCAGCGTGACGACCTTCGTGAAGTCGATGTCGCCTTCCTTCGGAATGCCGAACAGATTCTGTGCCTTGAAGTAGTTCTGGAACGCCGCGATTTCCGCGTCGGTACGGCCAGTGCCCTTGAAGTAGTCGATGGTCTTTTCGTCGACAGGGAAGAAGCCCATCGTTGCACCGTATTCCGGCGCCATGTTGCCGATCGTCGCGCGGTCCGGCAGCGACAGCGAGCGCGTGCCTTCGCCGAAGAACTCGACGAACTTGCCGACAACCTTTTCCTTGCGCAGCAATTCGGTGATGGTCAGCACCAGGTCGGTGGCCGTCACGCCTTCGCGCAGTTTGCCCTTCAGGTTCACGCCGACCACGTCCGGCGTCAGGAAGTACACCGGCTGGCCGAGCATGCCGGCTTCAGCTTCGATGCCGCCCACGCCCCAGCCCACCACGCCGATACCGTTGATCATCGTGGTGTGGCTGTCGGTGCCGACCAGCGTATCCGGGTAGTACACCGTGTCCGCGCCGTCAGCCTTCTTGTGCACGCCGCGTGCGAGGTATTCAAGGTTCACCTGGTGAACGATGCCGACGCCCGGCGGCACGACCTTGAACGTGTCGAATGCCTGCATGCCCCACTTCATGAACTGGTAGCGCTCGTTGTTGCGCTGGAATTCCAGTTTCATGTTCAGGTCGAGTGCGTTCTTTTCACGGAAGTGATCGATCTGCACAGAGTGATCGACGACCAGATCGACCGGCACCAGCGGCTCGATCGACTTCGGGTTCTTGCCCGCGCGCTGCGCGACACCGCGCATGGCGGCGATGTCGGCGAGCAGCGGCACGCCGGTGAAGTCTTGCAGCACGACGCGCGACACGACGAACGGGATTTCGTCGACGCGAGCGGCGCTCGGCTTCCAGTTTGCCAGTTGCGTGATGTGTTCCTCGGCGATCTTCTTGCCGTCATAGTTGCGCAGCACCGATTCCAGCACGATACGGATCGAAACCGGCAGGCGGTCGATCTTGATGTTCAGTGCCTTGCCGAGTTGCGGCAGGGAGTAGAACTTGCCTGTGCCGGAACCGCTGTCGAATTCCTTGAGCGTTTTGTGGAGGTTGTGGGCCATGGTGTTTTCCTTGGTTTGATCGCGGAACTACAGTACTTGACTAAATGACGTACAGATCGACGTATTCATTGACCGGCATGGCTTCGAGCCTTGCCTGATCGAGCGACACGTCCAGAATCGCCAGTTGTTGCTTGATCGGAAAGCGCCGCGCGAGATTGGTCCTGAACTTCTCGACCAGCAACGGAATCCCGTCTTCGCGACGGCGCTTATGACCGATCGGGTATTCGACTACGACTTCGTCGAACTTCGAGCCGTCGTTGAATTCGATCGTCAGTGCATTGGCGATCGAACGTTTCTGGGGATCGTGGTAATCCTTGGTGAACTGCGCGTCTTCGACACATTCCATCTTTGCGCGCAGCACATCGATGCGCGCGTCCAGCGCAATCGAATCTTCGTAATCTCCGGCCGTCAGCCGGCCGTGGATCAGCGGCACGGCGATCATGTACTGGATGCAATGATCGCGATCAGCCGGATTGTTCAGTGGGCCTTTTTTATCGATGATGCGGATCGCGGCTTCATGGGTGCGCACCGTGATCTTGCTGATGTCCTCGACCCGCTTGCCCGCCGCTTTCAATTGCGCGTGCAGCGTGAGCGCGGCTTCCACGGCGGTTTGCGCGTGGAATTCGGCTGGGAACGAGATCTTGAACAACACGTTTTCCATTACGTACGAGCCATACGAACGCTGGAATCTGAAAGCGTTGCCCTTGAACAGCACGTCGTAGAATCCCCACGTCTTCGCGCTGAGGACCGACGGATAGCCCATCTCGCCGGTTTTCGAAATCAGTGCGAGACGCACGGCGCGCGAGGTCGCGTCGCCCGCGGCCCAGGACTTGCGCGAACCGGTGTTCGGGGCGTGGCGATACGTGCGCAGCGCGTGCCCGTCGACGAACGCCTGCGACACCGCGTTGATCAGTTCGTCGCGCGTGAGGCCGATCAGGTGGCCCACCACGGCGGTCGACGCCAGTTTCACCAGTAATACATGATCGAGCCCGACCTTGTTGAAGGAGTTTTCGAGCGCGATACAGCCTTGAATTTCGTGCGCCTTGATCATCGCGATCAACACGTCTTTCATCGCCAGCGGCGATTTGCCTGCTGCGATGGCAGTGCGCGAGAGCCAGTCGGCTGTCGCGAGAATGCCGCCGAGGTTATCCGATGGATGACCCCATTCGGCGGCGAGCCATGTGTCGTTGAAATCGAGCCAGCGGATCATCGCGCCGATGTTGAAGGCGGCCTGAACCGGGTCCAGCTGGAACGACGTGCCCGGCACCTTCGCGCCGTTGGGAACGATCGTGCCGGGCACGATCGGTCCCATCAGCTTCGTGCAGGCCGGGTAGGTAAGCGCCTCGAGTCCGCAGCCGAGCGTATCGATCAGACAGTGACGCGCGGTTTCCAGCGCGAGCGTGCTGTCGACCTGAAAGTCCAGAACGTAGTCGACGATATCGACGAGGACGGAGTCCGGGTCGGGTCGCACGTTGGAAATCGGAGCGGACATCGGGGAGCGTTCCTGACGGCGGTGATTAGTTGGCGGTCCGGTTGATCGCGTTCGATTGCGTCGGAGCCGGCGCGCCTTGCTCCATGGCTACCGTCTTGCATTCGTCGGCCAGACGCGAGCTGTCCTTGTCCTGGAACAGCATCGCCTTGGTCGGGATCACGACGAGATCCATGCCGGTTGCGGCGTCGTGGAAACGGTCCGCGCCCGTGGTGGTCGCTTCGCGCGGCAGATTGTAGTTTTTGTTCGCCCAGTGAACCGTGACGATCTGATCACGCTTCATGTCGCCCTTCATTTCGAACGCGAGGCCGTCCTTGCAGGACCACTTTTCCGCGCCTTCCGGTACCGGATCCACCTTCGCTTCCCTGGCGGGATTTTCCTTGCGCTTGATCAGGCGGCGCGGCTGCGGGCGTTTCGCGACAGCCTTCGTAGCCGGCTTCGTGGTGGTCGCCGGTTGTGCGGCGGCATTCGTCGAGACGGACAGCATCGTCGTGGACAGCGCGCCAATCACGGCAGCGATCATCAGCTTTTTCATGGAGAAAACCTTTCTAGTTTCAGTTAAACATTGCGCGGCCTACCGGTCCTGGCGACCGCGCGGGTTGAACTGCACGCGCTCAGAAAGCGCACAGCGACCGCTATTTTCTCCTATTTAGCGGGAGGTACTTCAAATTCTCGGGTCCGGTGTAATTCGCGCTCGGCCGGATGATCTTGTTGTCGATGCGCTGCTCGATGATGTGCGCGCTCCAACCGGCCGTGCGCGCGATCACGAAAAGCGGCGTGAACATCGCCGTGGGCACGCCCATCATGTGATACGAAACCGCGCTGAACCAGTCGAGGTTGGCGAACATCTTCTTCGCGTCCCACATCACCGATTCGAGCCGCTCGGCGATTTCGAACAGCTTGGTGTTGCCCGCTTCCTTCGAGAGCTTGCGCGCGACTTCCTTGATCACCTTGTTGCGCGGGTCCGAGATCGTGTACACCGGATGGCCGAAACCGATCACCACTTCCTTGTTCTCGACGCGACGGCGGATGTCCGCCTCGGCTTGGTCGGGCGTCTGGTAGCGCGACTGGATCTCGAACGCGACTTCGTTGGCGCCGCCGTGCTTCGGGCCGCGCAGTGCACCGATCGCGCCGGTGATCGCCGAGTAAATGTCCGAGCCCGTGCCCGCGATCACGCGGCCAGTGAACGTCGATGCGTTGAACTCATGCTCGGCGTACAGGTTCAGCGACACATGCATCGCGTCGACCCACGACTTCGACGGCTCCACGCCATGCAAGAGATGCAGGAAGTGGCCGCCGATCGACTCGTCGTCGGTCTCGACCTCGATGCGCTTGCCGTTATGCGAGTAGTGGTACCAGTACAGCAGCATCGAACCGAGCGAAGCCATCAGCTTGTCAGCGATGTCGCGCGCGCCCGGCAGATTGTGATCGTCTTTCTCCGGCAGCACGGTGCCGAGCACCGATACGCCCGTGCGCATCACGTCCATGGGATGCGCGGCGGCGGGAATCCATTCGAGCGCGGCCTTCACGTTCGCGGGCAGCCCGCGCAGGCTCTTGAGCCGGGTTTTGTAGGCAGTCAGTTCGGCCTGGGTCGGCAGCTTTTCGTGGACCAGCAGGTACGCGATTTCTTCGAATTCGCACGCGCTCGCGAGGTCGAGAATGTCGTAGCCGCGGTAGTGCAGGTCATTGCCGGTCTTGCCGACCGTGCACAGTGCGGTGTTGCCCGCCGTTACGCCGGATAGCGCGACGGATTTCTTCGGTTTGAAGCCGCCTTCTGCGCCAGCGGCCTGCGTCGTCTCGCTCATCTCCCGCCTTCTCCTGTTGGCTTGCTCTTAACTGCTGCGTGGACCGTCGCGTTCACGATGCGCACTGTCCGTGAGCGCCTACTTGCGCGAAGAGCGGCGCAGCCTCTTGCGCAACGGCGCGGCCCGTGGCTTGCGCGCGGCGCAGCACCGACCAGTAATAGCGATAGCTCGCGCGGTCGTGCAACGTGTCGTGATGGCGCGTCGGTCCCCATTGCGCGGACTGCGCGGCCAGCAGGATCTCGGTCGCCGTGGCGATTTCTTCGTCGCGCGGCGCGAACGCGGCGACGATCGCCTCGATCTGCGCCGGGTGAATGCTCCACATCCGCGTATAGCCGAATTCGTTGCGAGCGCGCGCTGCGTCGTTCGCGACCACGCTCATGTCGCGCACTTCCGTGCTGACGTTGTGCGACGGCACTTTGCCGTGCGCGTGGCAGGCCGCCGAAATCTCCAGCTTCGCGCGCCGTACCAGCGGATGATCAAACTGGCCCGGCGAGCGCATCGCGGTGTCGGGAATCGCGCCGTCGTGCGCGGAGACGAAATCCATCAGGCCGAAGCTCAGCGCTTCGACGCCCGGCAACGCGGCCAGTTCGAACACGCGCGTGAGCGCGCCGTGGGTTTCGACCAGCAAGTGCACCGGCACGGGCTGCGCGAGGCCCAGCTCGCGCCGCGTCGCCTCGATGAACGCGACCATCTCGGCGGCGTCGGGGACATTGCGGATTTTCGGCAGCGTGATGTAAGTAGGTGGTCGCTTCGCGGCGCGAAGGATCAGGCGCACGTCGTCACGCCAATGCGCATTGTCGAAGTCGTGAATGCGCACGCCGACGCGGCCGAAGCTGTCGTGCTCGCTACCGAGCAGCGACGCGACCAGCTCCGCATGCTCCGCCTCGCGGCCGACTTGCGCACCGTCTTCGCAATCGAGCGTGATATCGAACACCGGCCCCAGTTGCTGCTGCAACGCGAGCGATTTCAGCATCAGCTTTTCGCTGCCGGCGTAGTGATCACAGGCAGGCAGTACCGCGGGCGGCACTTCGCCGTCAAACAGCACTTCGGCGGGTGTGAGGGCGCGCATCTTCGGCGTCAGGGGCGTGGGTAGTGATTGGTGAGAACCGATTCGGGCGCGTTCTGCCCGGCCGCCGTGCGGCCGTCGCAAAACGCGTTCGGATCAGCTGCAAAACGCTGCATTTGCACAAAAAAACCGGAACCCGCCGCGGTGACGCTTCGGAGTTCCGGTTAGTCGGCATGCAGTGCTTAGCCGAGCAGATGCTGAACGCCTTCGCGTTCTTCCAGCAGTTCCTGCAGCGTGCCGTCCATCTTTTCGCGCGAGAATGCGTCGATTTCCAGACCTTCGACGCGCTTATATTCGCCGTTTTCGCACGTGACGGGCACGCCGTAGATGATGTCTTCCGGAATGCCATACGAGCCGTCCGACGGAATGCCCATCGTCACCCACTTGCCGTTCGTGCCGAGAATCCAGTCACGCACGTGGTCGATCGCAGCGTTGGCCGCCGACGCCGCCGACGACAGGCCGCGGGCTTCGATGATCGCCGCACCGCGCTTGCCGACGGTCGGGATGAACGTGTTGCGGTTCCATTCTTCGTCGTTGATCAGCTTGGTCAGGCTCTGACCTTCTGCCGTTGCAACGCGGAAGTCCGGGTACATGGTCGGCGAATGGTTGCCCCACACCGCCAGCTTTTCGATCGACGCGACCGGCTTGCCCGACTTGGCCGCCAGTTGTGACAGTGCGCGGTTGTGGTCCAGACGCAGCATTGCGGTGAAGTTCTTCTTCGGCAGATCCGGCGCCGACTTCATTGCAATGTACGCGTTCGTGTTAGCCGGGTTGCCGACCACCAGCACCTTCACGTCGCGGCTGGCAACTTCGTTCAGCGCCTTGCCTTGAACCGTGAAGATTTCAGCGTTGGCCGACAGCAGGTCCTTGCGCTCCATGCCTTTCGAACGCGGACGCGCGCCGACCAGCAGAGCCACGTCTGCATCCTTGAATGCGACCTTCGGGTCGTCGGTGATCACGACGCCCGACAGCAGCGGGAATGCGCAATCATCCAGTTCCATCACGACGCCTTTGACGGCGCCTTGCGCTTGCGGCAGGTCGAGCAATTGCAGGATGACCGGTTGATCCTTGCCGAGCAGATCGCCATTGGCGATGCGAAACAGCAGGGAGTAAGCGATTTGACCTGCGGCGCCGGTGACGGCAACGCGCTTTGCGGGCTTAGCCATTGAGTAATCTCCAGGACGATGCGTTAGACGCTAGGGAAAACGCCATTCTATATGCGCGTTCAGCGAAGCGTTATGAAACACGGCGGAATTCGCTGTTCGCGCCCGGTCTCGCCATTTGCCGAGGCCGGGCGGCGTGTTCGGCAAGACCGCCATGCCGGAAACCTGTTCTGCCGAATGTCCTCCACCGGGCTGCGTGCGGGTGCCCGAGCGGCAACCAACCATTGCCGCAGCGGACCTCGTTCGGGCGGGAAACTGACTGCGAAGCCCGGAACGCTGGCGGCGCGGTGTTTTCTCGGGAAGACGGGGACGCGACTTCGATACGCCGGGTAGCCCCTGCACGGTGCGGGCTCCTGCGAACAGCCTGTTTCGGCAAGCGTCTGGCCAACGGCTGGCGGCGAATCGAAACGTGAACTGCGTGGGAACAGCATGGTGCAAAGAGGCTGCCGGCGCGTTGCGCAGCTGCGCTGGGCAACCGCCGAAAAAACCCGCAAACCCTTGCTCGACAAGGAGTGTAGGAGCCGCCAGACGCAAAGTCAACATTATCTTATGTCTTATATAAGACACATCTGTTGCCGGGAAAAACCTAGACGCACCCCAGTCCTTTATGATGAAATGCGCGCATGAATTCGAACCCGGCGAACACCAACCACCCGAGCGGCCAAGGGGCTGCGGGAGAAGGTGTATCCGCTGCTGCACCAGCTGCGTCGCCTACGTTCAGCCCGCTGTACCAGCAGATCAAGGGGCTGATCACGCAAAGTCTGGAAGGCGGCGAATGGAAGCCGGGCGAGATCATTCCTAGTGAAGTCGAATTGGCCGCAAGATACAAGGTCAGTCAGGGCACGGTGCGCAAAGCGATCGACGAACTTGCCGCCGACAACCTGCTGGTGCGCCGCCAGGGCAAGGGTACGTTTGTCGCAACGCACAACGAGGACCGCGCGCAGTTTCGTTTCCTGAGACTGCTGGCCGATGACGGTGCGGAGCATCCGCACGTGAGCCGCCTGCTCGAGTGCCGGCGTCTGCGCGCTTCAGCGGAAATCGCCCGGCAACTCGATCTGAAGCCAGCCGATCCGGTAGTGCTGATCAAGCGCTTGCTGCAGTTCGACGGCGAAATCACGGTACTCGACGAAATCTGGCTACCCGGCGCGGTGTTCCGCGGACTTACGCTCGAGCGTCTGTCGGAGTACAAGGGTCCACTCTATGCGATGTTCGAGACGGAGTTCGGCACCCGGATGATCCGCGCGACCGAGAAGATTCGCGCGGTGGCGGCCGAGCCTTCGGTGGCCGAACTGCTGCGCGTGCCGGCGGGCTTTCCGCTGCTGTCGGTCGAACGGGTGTCCTATACGTACGGCGACCGGCCGGTCGAAGTCCGGCGCGGTTGGTATGTCACGACCGGGTACTACTATCAGAATGATCTCAGCTGAATCGGGCTGAAACAACGCGCGCATCCCACGCGCGCGCCTGTTTGAGGGCGCCTTTCTCGCCCGCACTGCAACGGACCTGTGGTGGTTTTCGCTGCAGCGCGATATGAAAAGGCGCTAAAATTGCGGATTAGTGTGACTACAAGTAGGGGTCTAGCATGGCTGAAGCCGTAAAAAAACCGAGGCCGGAATTCCGGAACATCGGTATTGGGCAAATATTGACGGCATACCGTCTTCCGCTAGCGGGGCGAGTGTCGATCCTGCACCGTCTGAGCGGTGGTCTGCTGTTTGTTTTTCTTCCGTTCCTGCTGTACCTCTTCGATCAGAGCCTGACTTCCGAATTGAGTTTCGGCGTCTTCAAAGGGTTCCTCTCCAACATCATCGTCAAGCTCATCACGCTCGTTCTTGCGTGGGCTTTCCTGTTTCACTTCTGCGCCGGCGTCCGTCACCTTGTGATGGATACCAACCACAACGCGGTGTCGAAGGAAAAAGGCAAGCAGACCTCCATCGTGGTGCTTGTCGTGTCGTCGCTGCTCACCCTTGCATTCGCGGCAAAACTGTTCGGAGCATTCTAAAAAATGTCAGCCAATAACCGAATCGGTTCGAAGCGTCTCGTCGTCGGCGCGCATTACGGTCTGCGCGACTGGCTCGCGCAACGCATCACCGCCGCAGTGATGGCCATTTACACGGTGATCCTGCTCGCGTGGTTCTTCGGCGCGCAGGACTTTTCGTACGAAGGCTGGGCGTCGATCTTCGCGACGCAATGGATGAAGCTCGCCACGTTCGTGATGCTGCTGTCGCTCTTCTATCACGCGTGGGTCGGTATCCGCGACATCTGGATGGACTATGTGAAGCCCGTTGGCACGCGTCTGTTGCTTCAGGCGCTGACGATCGTCTGGCTGCTCGCATGTGCGGGCTACGCTGCGCAGATTCTCTGGAGAGTGTAAAAGAATGGCTGCAATCAAGAATAATCTGCCGCGTCGCAAGTTTGACGTGGTTATCGTCGGCGCAGGCGGCTCGGGGATGCGCGCTTCGCTGCAACTCGCGCGCGCCGGTCTGTCGGTCTGCGTGCTGTCCAAAGTGTTTCCGACGCGTTCGCATACTGTCGCGGCTCAAGGCGGCATCGGGGCATCGCTCGGCAACATGAGCGAAGACAACTGGCACTATCACTTCTACGACACGATCAAGGGCTCCGACTGGCTCGGCGATCAGGACGCGATCGAGTTCATGTGCCGCGAAGCGCCGAATGCAGTCTACGAACTCGAACACTTCGGCATGCCGTTCGACCGCAACGCGGACGGCACGATTTATCAGCGGCCGTTCGGCGGCCACACCGCGAACTACGGCGAAAAGCCGGTGCAACGCGCTTGCGCGGCGGCTGACCGTACCGGTCACGCGCTGCTGCATACGCTGTACCAGCAGAACGTCGCGGCCAGGACGCAATTCTTCGTCGAATGGATGGCGCTGGACCTGATCCGCGACGCCGACGGCGACGTGCTCGGCGTGACCGCGCTGGAAATGGAAACCGGCGACGTCTACATCCTCGAAGGCAAGACCACGCTGTTCGCTACGGGCGGCGCGGGCCGCATCTTCGCGGCATCGACCAATGCGTTCATCAATACGGGTGACGGCCTGGGCATGGCCGCACGTTCGGGCATCGCGCTGCAGGACATGGAATTCTGGCAATTCCACCCAACCGGCGTGGCCGGCGCGGGCGTGCTGATTACCGAAGGCGTGCGTGGCGAAGGCGGCATTCTGCGCAATTCGAATGGCGAGCGTTTCATGGAGCGCTATGCGCCCACGCTGAAGGATCTGGCGCCGCGCGACTTCGTTTCCCGTTCGATGGATCAGGAAATCAAGGAAGGCCGCGGCGTGGGTCCGAACAAGGATCACGTGCTGCTTGACCTGTCGCACATCGGTGCGGAGACGATCATGAAGCGTCTGCCGTCGATCCGCGAAATCGCGTTGAAGTTCGCGAACGTCGACTGCATCAAGGAGCCGATTCCGGTCGTGCCGACCATCCACTACCAGATGGGCGGTATCCCGACGAACATCAACGGTCAGGTGGTCGGCACGCCGAACGGTCATGAAGAAGTGGTCAACGGTTTCTATGCCGTGGGCGAATGCTCTTGCGTGTCGGTGCACGGCGCGAACCGCCTGGGCACGAACTCGCTGCTCGACCTCGTGGTGTTTGGCCGCGCGGCCGGCAACCACATCGTCAAGCACGTGAACGACATGAAGGAGCACAAACCGTTGCCGGCCGACGCTGCCGACATGGCGCTGTCGCGTCTGGACAGGCTCGACAGGTCGTCCTCGGGCGAGTACACGCAGAACGTCGCGAACGACATCCGCGCCACGATGCAGGCGCACGCTGGCGTGTTCCGCACGTCGGAGCTGCTCGCCAAGGGTGTCGAGCGCATCCGCGAAGTGACCGAACGTGTCGACAACATCCATCTGAAGGACAAGTCGAAGGTGTTCAACACGGCCCGTGTCGAAGCGCTGGAAGTGGCGAACCTGATCGAAGTGGCACGCGCCACAATGGTCTCCGCCGAAGCGCGCAAGGAAAGCCGTGGCGCGCACGCGCAGGACGACTTCGAACATCGCGACGACGAAAACTGGCTGCGCCATACGCTGTGGTTCAGCGAAGGTGATCGCCTCGACTACAAGCCGGTTCACATGCAACCGCTGACCGTCGAATCGGTGCCGCCGAAAGCGCGTACCTTCTAAGGCACAAGTCAAAGGAATTCAGAAATGGCAAAGCGTACATTCGAAATTTACCGCTACGACCCGGACAAGGATGCGGCTCCCCGCATGCAAACGTATGAGATCGACATCGACTCGCACGAACGCATGCTGCTCGACGCGTTGCTCAAGCTGAAGGCAATGGACGAGACCTTGTCGTTCCGCCGTTCATGCCGTGAAGGCGTGTGCGGTTCCGACGCGATGAACATCAATGGCAAGAATGGTCTGGCCTGTTTGCAGAACATGAACGATCTGCCGCAAAAGATCGTGCTGCGTCCGCTGCCGGGCCTGCCGGTTGTGCGCGACCTGATCTGCGACTTCACGCAGTTCTTCAACCAGTACCATTCCATCAAGCCGTACCTGATCAACGATACGCCGCCGCCGGAAAAAGAACGCCTGCAGTCGCCGGAAGAACGCGACGAGCTGGATGGCCTCTACGAATGTATTCTGTGCGCTAGCTGCTCGACGTCGTGCCCGAGCTTCTGGTGGAACCCGGACAAGTTCGTCGGCCCGGCTGGGCTGTTGCAAGCCTACCGTTTCATCGCGGACAGCCGCGACGAAGCGACGGGTGAACGTCTCGACAATCTGGAAGATCCGTACCGTCTGTTCCGTTGCCACACCATTATGAATTGCGTCGACGTTTGCCCGAAGGGCCTGAACCCGACGAAGGCGATCGGCAAGATCAAGGAATTGATGGTTCGCCGCGCTGTCTGAGATGGACGAAACACCGCATCAGTCCGACCCTCTCCGCCGCGCGCGTCTTCGCTGGCGTGCGCGGCGGGGCTTGCTGGAAAACGATCTGATCTTCGAGCGTTTTTTCAGCCGATATGAGCATGACCTCAGCGATGCCGATGTGGGCGCCCTCACGCGCCTGCTCGAGCTGAGCGATAACGACCTGATGGACTTGCTGCTCGTGCGCAAGGAACCTGAAGGCGAGCTTGCCGACCCGGATGTGATCCGGGTGCTGGAGCTGCTGCGCAACGCGTGAGCGCCGCCGTTTCGCCACCAGTCCATTGACCCAGGCGTGCGATTATCGAAACCCTGTATTCATACTTCGATTGAGGATCTGCTATGACCCCGTCAGATGTTAAAGCCACGCTATCGTTCAGCGACAATTCGCCTAGCGTTGAAATGCCGATTTACAAGGGCACGCTCGGCCCGGACGTGATCGACATTCGTAAACTTTACGGCCAGACCGGCAAGTTCACGTACGACCCGGGCTTCATGTCGACGGCGGCGTGCAATTCGGCGATCACCTACATCGACGGTGACAAGGGCGAACTGCTGTATCGCGGCTATCCGATCGACAACCTGGCGCAGAACGCCGACTTCCTCGAAACGTGCTATCTGCTGCTCAAGGGCGAACTGCCCAACGCAAAGCAGAAAACAGAGTTCGTCAGTACCGTCACGAATCACACGATGGTGCACGAGCAGATGCAGTTCTTCTTCCGCGGCTTTCGTCGCGACGCGCACCCGATGGCGATTCTGGTCGCCGCCGTGGGCGCGCTGTCGGCGTTCTATCACGACTCGCTCGACATCAACAATTCGCGTCATCGCGACGTGTCCGCCATCCGCATGATTGCGAAGCTGCCGACGCTGGTCGCAATGGCGTACAAGTACAGCATCGGCCAACCGTTCGTCTATCCGAAGAACGACCTGTCGTACAGCGCGAACTTCATGCGCATGATGTTCTCGAACCCCTGCGAGGACTATGAAGTCAACGACGTGCTGGTGCGCGCGCTCGACCGCATCCTGATTCTGCACGCGGATCACGAGCAGAACGCGTCGACCTCGACGGTGCGTCTCGCCGGTTCGTCGGGTGCGAATCCGTTCGCGTGTATCGCGGCGGGTATCGCCTGTCTGTGGGGCCCGGCGCACGGCGGTGCGAACGAAGCCGCGCTGAACATGCTGGAAGAAATCGGCTCTGTCGACCATATTCCTGAGTTCATCAAGCAGGTGAAGGACAAGAACTCGGGCGTGAAGCTGATGGGTTTCGGCCATCGCGTGTACAAGAACTACGATCCGCGCGCGAAGCTGATGCGCGAAACCTGCCACGAAGTGCTGGAAGAACTGGGCCTGCACGACGACCCGCTGTTCAAGCTGGCCATGGCGCTGGAAAAGATCGCGCTGGAAGACGAATATTTCGTGTCGCGCAAGCTGTACCCGAACGTCGACTTCTACTCGGGCATCGTGCAGCGCGCGCTGGGCATTCCGACGTCGATGTTCACGTGTATCTTCGCGATGGCGCGTACGGTGGGCTGGATCGCACAGTGGAACGAAATGATCGCTGATCCTGAGCAGAAGATTGGCCGTCCGCGTCAGCTGTTCATCGGCGAGACGCAGCGGGAAGCGAAGCCGCTCGCGCAACGTTGATCGGATCTAAGCCTGCTGCGTAGTTTGTAGCGGTTGTCCTGTTGCGAATGAGCGTGGAGTCCGCGCCACGGAAAACGCCCCAACGGGTTTAACGTTGGGGCGTTTGCTTTTGCAATGCAGCGCGGCACGGGGCTGGGGCGTCGCGGCGTGCTGGCGTTGCTGCTTCGGCGCATGACGCCACCCTCGCGCGAACCTGTGCCGGGTAACGCCCATACAGGTATCGACACTACCACCCAACTCCCTGTTTTTTATCGCTTTTTCAGCAGATTGAGGGGCCCATGGCGGGGCGCTGCGTGGCATAATCGACCGACACAGTCAGCCCGCAGTCATTACTACCCCGCATACCATGGCACAGACTCTCTACGACAAATTGTGGAACACACACGTGGTCCACACGGAAGAAGACGGTACGACGATTCTTTATATCGACCGTCACCTGCTGCACGAAGTGACCAGCCCGCAGGCGTTCGAAGGCCTGAAGCTGGCGGAGCGGCCGGTGTGGCGCATCAGCGCGAATCTGGCCGTCTCGGACCACAACGTCCCGACCACGGACCGCAGCCACGGCATCGCCGACCCGGTGTCCAGGCTGCAAGTCGACACGCTCGATTCGAACTGCGACACCTACGGGATCACGCAGTTCAAGATGAACGACCTGCGGCAGGGCATCGTGCACATCATCGGGCCGGAGCAGGGGGCCACATTGCCGGGCATGACCATCGTCTGCGGTGACTCGCACACGTCCACGCACGGCGCGTTCGGCGCGCTGGCGCATGGTATCGGCACCTCGGAAGTCGAGCACGTGCTGGCCACGCAAACGCTCTTGCAGAAAAAGAGCAAGAACATGCTGATCAAGGTCGAAGGCCCGTTGCCGCGCGGCTGCACCGCGAAAGACATCGTGCTTGCGATCATCGGCAAAATCGGCACGGCGGGCGGCACCGGCTACGCGATCGAGTTCGGCGGTTCGACGATCCGCGCGTTGTCCATGGAAGGCCGCATGACGGTCTGCAACATGGCCATCGAAGCCGGCGCGCGCGCCGGTATGGTCGCGGTCGACGACACCACCCTCGAATACCTGAAAGGTCGCCCGTACTCGCCGCAGGCCGGCGAGTGGGATCACGCGGTCGAGTACTGGAAGCAGTTCAAGTCGGACGAGGGCGCGCATTTCGATCGCGTCGTCGAACTGAGCGCCGCGGAAATCGTGCCGCAAGTCACGTGGGGTACGTCGCCGGAAATGGTCACGGCCGTGGACGGCCGCGTGCCGGACCCGGAGCGCGAAAAGGATCCCGTCAAGCGCGATGCGATGGAACGCGCGCTCAAGTACATGGCGCTCGAACCCAATGCGCCGATCGAATCGATCAAGCCCGATAAAATCTTCATCGGGTCGTGCACCAACGCGCGCATTGAAGACCTTCGCGCCGCGGCTTACGTCGTGAAGAAACTGGGCCGCCGCGTCGCCCCGAACATCCGTCTGGCGATGGTTGTGCCGGGTTCGGGCCTCGTCAAAGCGCAGGCCGAGCGTGAAGGCCTCGACAAGGTCTTTACCGACGCCGGTTTCGAATGGCGCGAACCGGGCTGCTCGATGTGTCTCGCAATGAACGCCGACCGGCTGGATCCGGGCGAGCGTTGCGCATCCACTTCGAACCGTAATTTCGAAGGTCGTCAGGGCGCCGGTGGACGCACTCACCTGGTGAGCCCCGCAATGGCCGCGGCCGCAGCCATCGAAGGGCATTTCGTCGATATTCGCAAGCTTGGATGAATCGCATGATGAAGAACATGAATCGCAGCACTCTATTGCGCCGCTTCGCACTCGGTACGCTCGCCGGGCTATTGCTCGGTCTGGCCGGTTGCAACACGGTGCACGGATTCGGCCAGGACATGTCTCACCTCGGCAATTCGATCAGCAATCACGCTGAGAAATAAGCGGTTTTTGATTGTTGCCGGCGACGCGACGAGCGGCTTTTCGGCCGCTGCGCGCGTCGCCCGCTCTTGAAACAGGCGCAAGCGTCATGGATAAATTCATCGTACACACCGGCGTCGTGGCGCCGCTCGATCGCGAGAACGTCGACACGGACGCGATCATTCCGAAGCAATTCCTGAAGTCGATCAAGCGTACGGGCTTTGGTCCCAACGCGTTCGACGAATGGCGTTATCTCGATCACGGCGAACCGGGGCAGGACAACTCGAAGCGGCCGCTGAATCCGGATTTCGTGCTGAATCAACCGCGTTATCAGGGTGCATCGGTGCTGCTGGCGCGCAAGAACTTCGGCTGCGGCAGTTCGCGCGAGCATGCGCCGTGGGCATTGCAGCAATACGGTTTTCGCGCGCTGATCGCGCCGAGCTTCGCGGATATCTTCTACAACAACTGCTTCAAGAACGGCCTGCTGCCGATCGTGCTGACCGAACAGCAAGTCGATCACCTGTTCAACGAAACCTATGCATTCAACGGCTTCCAGTTGACCGTCGACCTGGAAGCGCAAGTCGTGCGCACCGCGGACGACAGCGTCGAATACCCGTTTGAGGTCGCGGGTTTCCGCAAATACTGCCTGCTGAACGGTTTCGACGATATCGGCCTGACGCTGCGTCACGCGGACAAGATTCGCCAGTTCGAAGCGGAGCGTATCGCCAAACAGCCGTGGCTGGATCACCGTATCGTCGGATAAGCGCATGAGGGCCTCGTGCCCGCGCCGATTCGTGCTCAACAGTCTCGAAGAAAATCATCAAGGAATTCGCATGAAGATCGCAGTGTTGCCGGGCGACGGCATCGGTCCCGAAATCGTCAAGGAAGCCGTGAAGGTGCTGAACGTGCTCGGCGAGAAGTTCGAACTCGAAGAAGCGCCGGTTGGCGGTGCGGGCTACGAAGCGAAGGGCCACCCGCTGCCTGAGTCGACGCTGGCGCTTGCGAAAGAAGCGGACGCGATCCTGTTCGGCGCGGTCGGTGACTGGAAGTACGACAAGCTCGAACGCGCGCTGCGCCCTGAGCAGGCGATTCTTGGTCTGCGCAAACACCTGGAGCTGTTTGCGAACTTCCGTCCGGCGATCTGCTATCCGCAGCTCACCGGCGCGTCCTCGCTCAAGGAAGAGATTGTCTCGGGTCTCGACATTCTGATCGTGCGCGAACTGAACGGCGACATTTACTTCGGCGCGCCGCGCGGCGTGCGCACAGCGCCGGACGGCCTGTTCGCCGGCGCAAAGGAAGGCTTCGACACAATGCGTTATTCGGAACCGGAAGTGCGTCGCATCGCGCACGTCGCGTTCCAGGCAGCGCAAAAGCGCGGCAAGAAGCTGACCTCGGTGGACAAAGCCAACGTGCTGGAAACGTCGCAGTTCTGGAAAGACATCATGATCGAGGTGTCGAAGGAATATGCGGACGTTGAACTGTCGCACATGTACGTCGACAACGCCGCGATGCAACTGGTGAAGGCGCCGAAGTCGTTCGACGTGATCGTCACCGGCAACATGTTCGGCGACATCCTGTCCGACGAGGCGGCCATGCTGACGGGCTCGATCGGCATGCTGCCGTCGGCCTCGCTCGACAAGAACAACAAGGGTTTGTACGAGCCGTCGCACGGGTCCGCGCCGGATATCGCCGGCAAGGGCGTGGCCAATCCGCTCGCCACCATCCTGTCCGCGGCAATGATGCTGCGTTATTCGCTGAACAGGGCGGACCAGGCCGATCGCATCGAAAGCGCGGTGAAGACGGTGCTCGAGCAGGGCTATCGCACCGGCGACATTCTCACGCCGGGTTGCAGGCAGGTGGGCACCGCCGCGATGGGCGACGCCGTCGTCGCAGCGCTGTAAACCGCGTTGCACTCAACGCAGTAACGGGTCGTCAAACGCCCGTTAAAACGCAAATCGGCCCGAAAATGGGCCGATTTGCGCGTAATACGGACGGTAGCGGCGAATGACGTCGCCAGTTTCGGGTTTTCGTGTATATTGTAGCGATGGCGCAGATCTCCCAAATCTCCTCGATTTTGGAACTGCACGGCAAAACGGCCCGTGCGGTTGAGTTCGCCATCGTCACCACGACGCTCATCAAAACAATTACCCCGAAAACGATCACGAAACGCTGATCGTCCGTCGTGCCCGCTCATCTTCCCCGCGCGGTCACTGCGGGCAAAGATGCGGGGAAGTCTCCACTCGAAGGGTATCAAGTCATGAACGTAGGTCTCGTAGGTTGGCGCGGCATGGTCGGCAGCGTCCTGATGCAACGCATGCAGCAGGAAGGCGATTTCGACTTGATCGAACCGGTGTTTTTCAGCACCAGCAACGCGGGCGGCAACGCGCCGTCGTTCGCCAAAAACGAGACCAAGCTCAAAGATGCGACCAGCATTGAAGACCTGAAGAAGTGCGAAGCAATCATCTCCTGCCAAGGCGGCGACTATACGAACGAAGTCTTCCCGAAGCTGCGCGCGGCGGGCTGGAACGGCTACTGGATCGACGCGGCCTCGTCGCTGCGCATGAAAGATGACGCGGTCATCGTTCTCGATCCGGTCAATCTCGACGTGATCAAGAACGCGTTGGTCAAGGGGCAGAAGAATTTCATCGGCGGCAACTGCACGGTCAGCCTGATGCTAATGGCGCTCGGCGGCCTGTTCCGCGAAAACCTCGTCGACTGGATGACGGCCATGACGTATCAGGCCGCTTCGGGCGCGGGTGCGCAGAACATGCGCGAGTTGCTGCAGCAAATGGGCACGCTGTATGGTGCGGCCAAGGAAGACCTGGCTGATCCGTCGTCGGCGATTCTCGACATCGACCGTCGCGTGTTGAGCGCGATGAACAGCGATCGCATGCCGACCGACCATTTCGGCGTGCCGCTCGCCGGCTCGTTGATTCCGTGGATCGACAAGGATCTCGGCAACGGCATGTCGAAGGAAGAGTGGAAGGGCGGTGCCGAAACCAACAAGATTCTCGGCAAGCCGGCCATGGGCACGCCGGGTTCGATCCCGGTCGACGGTCTGTGCGTGCGCATCGGCGCGATGCGCTGCCACTCGCAGGCGCTGACCATCAAGCTGAACAAGGATGTGCCGCTCGACGAGGTGAACAGCATCCTCGCGTCCGGCAACGACTGGGTCAAGGTCGTGCCGAACGAGCGCGAAGCGTCGATGCGCGATTTGTCCCCGGCGGTGGTCACGGGCACGCTGACGGTGCCGGTGGGCCGGGTGCGCAAGCTGGCGATGGGCGGCGAATATCTGTCGGCCTTCACCGTGGGCGATCAGCTGCTGTGGGGCGCGGCCGAACCGCTGCGTCGCATGCTTCGCATTGTGCTCGACAAGTGAAGTAAACTACGCGCTCACGACGCGTAGAAAACCAGGAAGCGTCGCGCTTGCGCGGCGCTTTTTTCATTGTGTGCTCCGATCATCTTGTCACTTTCGAACCGCGAACAAGGGCTGCGCGCTGACGCGCCTGGAGTCCCGATGAACCTTCGACTCTCATCCCTTCGGGCTATGTCCAATCATCAAGATAAAAACCGTTTGACGGGCCGCCCGGCGGCCGCAGCCGCTTTGGTTTTGGCGCTGGCCGGCGCTGGCATGGGCAGCGCGCTCGCCGCGCCCGGCGATGCCGCGAGCGCGCCGGACGCCGCCTCAGTCTCGTATGCGGCCGGCAGTCAATACACGGTGCGGCCCGGGCAGTCGTTGAACGACGTGGCGATTGCGGTGACCCAGTCGCACGATCGGGCGACGCTCGCACGTGCGACGCACGCGCTGTTCGACGCGAATCCGAACGCGTTCATGAGCCACGATCCGAGCCGGATGCGTGTGGGAGCCGTGCTGACGATTCCGGCGCTCGATGCTTCGGGGGCTTTGGCGGCTGCTTCGACTGCTTCGTCGCCGGCTGCGCAGGCGGCTGCGGGCGCGGCTGCGCCGGGTACCGCGGCGGCGACTGACGCGGCGAGCGGCGCCGCGCAGGCCAATGCGGTTGCAGCAAGTGCCGCGAGCCCGGCAAGTTCGGCGGCTCGTTCCGCTGCGCCGGCCGCGCCTGTCACGTCACAGGTCGCCAGCGCGCCGGCTGAGGCACGCGCGGCGCCGGCTGGCGCGGCCGTAAGCGGTGCGGTTTCGTCGGCACCGGTCGCGGGTAGCCAGGCGGCATCGTCGTCCGCCAGCGACGGGCGCGAGTGGTCGGGCGCGATTCAACCGACGGCTAGCGAGCCTGCCGCTGTCGCTCGACCCCGCGCTCCGGCGACGGCGGGTGCACAGCCGGCATCCCAGCCGCACGCGCAGGTTTCCAGCTTGCAGCAATTGCTCGCGCTGAAGAACCGCGTGCTGATGGAATTGCAAAAGCACGGCATCGGTGGCGCGCCGGTGGCAACCAGCGGCACTGCGTCCGTGGGCGGGTCCGCGTCGGTGCCGGCTGCATCGTCGGCCAAGCCGGCCGAAACGGCGCATGCGAGCGCGGCAGTGGTTCCCGTGCCGAATAGTCCCGGCATGTCGCAAACGGGGTTGAGCATCGCGGCGGCGGTGGGCGCAGCGTTGGTTGTTCTGCTCGCGGCTTTACGGACGCTTCGGCGCAAGCGGGAGGCTGGTGGGGCGGCGGAGGCGGCGTCCGCGGATGGCCGTGCCGCATCGACACCGGCAAGCGACCAGCAGATGCTCGCGAGCCGGGCAGCACGTGCGCGTGACGGTGAATCGGCGGGGGAAGCGGCCGCGCTGGCGGGCGAGGATAGGGCGGCACAGGACGAGCCGGCGGCCGAACGCGCGGCAGGCGAAAGTGCAGTGGCGGAACATGCGGCAGCTCAACGCGTAGCCGAACACGCAGCAGCCGAAAAAGCAGCAGCTGAAAAAGCAGCAGCTGAAAAAGCAGCGGCCGAACAGACATCACCCCAACAGACAGCACCCGAACGCACGTCAGCCGAACCGTCATCAGCGGATCACACGGCAGCAGGGACGGTAGCACAACAGGCAATGGCCGAGCCAGCCGCGGGGCACGAAGCTCGCGCCGACAGCGTCACCCAGGACCCCGCTTCACCGAAGCGAAGCGGGCAAATACCCGCCGCGTCGCCCGTACACGCCGAACCGGCTCAACCATCCGCGAACGCCCCGCAGCTCGCCGAAAGCGCTTCCTCATCGGAGCCTCTTCCCGCGGCTCCTCCAGAGACGAGCAACGGCGCGACGACGGCCCCAAGCCTCGCCGCCGCGGCGGAACTGGGCGCCGAAGCGTTGCCGCTCCAGCCGCTGGACCCGCTCGAACCGCTCGACGAACCGCGGCAGCGCGACGACCCCACTCGCCACCGGCAATGGAACGACGAACCGGCGCGCAGCGCGCCGAGCGCCCAACAGGAGCCCGCCACCGATAGGCAGGATCATCCCGATACTCCCGCACCGGTGATCGACTTCGCTCAGCAAAACACCGAGTCGCGCACCGTGCCCCCGTTGGGGCAGCCGTCCGACGATGCGGTCTCGAGCACGTTCCCCGAACCGTCGACGCCCGCTCAGCCCGTGTCCGCTGCCCCGAGCGCATTCCCGCGCGATGCCGTCGACGCGTTCAGCAGCCTCGACATGCCGCTGCCGCCGCGCATCGACTCCCCGGCCGACACCGGGCATGCCGCAACATCGGCCGCGACACAGCCGGCAGCGTCGCCGCAAGACGCCGCTCAGCACGCGATCACGTCGCAAGAACTGGACGACAGCCCGCATATCGCCGATGAAATCGCCGCCGGCACGGCCGGTCATGCGGCGCTCGCGGGCTTGGGCGCGCGCAGCTTCGGCGCGCTGAACCTCGACTTCGATCTGGAACTGCCGCCGAGCCCAGCCCCGCCGCTGCCTGCGTTCACGCAAACCGATCTGATCCGTATTGCCCGCAACAAGCTCGATCTGGCCTCCGAGTACATCGAACTGGGCGATCTGTCCGGCGCACGCACGCTCATCAACGAAGTGATCGAAGCGGACGATCCGGCCACGCGCACCGAGGCGCGCGCGTTGCTCTCGACGCTGGCGCCCTTGTCGTGAGGCGGATTGCATTAGGCGTCCAGTACGACGGCGCAGCATTCGGCGGTTGGCAGGCGCAACCGCACGGTAGGACGGTGCAGGACGAACTGGAACGGGCGCTGCGCGAATTTGCTCAGACGCCCGTGCGTACCGTGGTAGCGGGCCGCACCGATGCGGGTGTGCATGGGCTGGGGCAAGTCGTGCATTTCGACACGGAACTCGACCGTTTGGACGTCTCCTGGGTACGCGGCACGAACGCGTTTCTGCCGAAGACGATCGGCGTCCAGTGGGCCAAGCCGATGCCCGACGAGTTTCATGCGCGCTTTTCGGCATTCGAGCGAACCTATTACTACGTGCTCTACGTCAGTCCGGTGCGCTCGCCGATGCTGGCGACCCGGGCCGGCTGGGTGCATGTGCCGCTCGACGTCGACGCGATGCGGGCCTGTGTCGTTCATGTGCTCGGCGAACAGGACTTTTCGGCGTTCCGTTCGTCGCAATGCCAGTCGAAAACGCCGATCAAGCATCTGTACGAAGTCGACGTTCGGCCGCAGGGCGACTTCATTCATTTCCGCTTCCGGGCGAACGCGTTCCTGCATCACATGGTGCGCAACCTGATGGGCTGCCTGATCGAAATCGGGCGCGGGCGCCGGCCGCCCGAATGGCTGGCCGACGTGCTCGCGAGCCGCAGCCGCGACTGCGCCGCGCCGACCTTCATGCCGGACGGCTTGTATCTGGCGCAAGTGGGCTATCCTGAGAAATTCGCCGTGCCCGCGCCGAAAACGGGCAGCGTGCCGTGGAGTACCGTATGGACCGAGCAACCGGAAATATGAAAGCTAGTCAAGACCTCGCCCACCCGGCGGGTGCCGCGCAAGATGCGCCCAACGTGCCGCATCGCACGCGCATCAAGCTGTGCGGACTGTCGAAACCGGCGGACGTCACTCACGCGATCGAGCTGGGCGCCGACGCGATCGGCCTCGTGTTCTATCCGCCGAGCCCGCGCTCGGTCAGCGTCGCGCAAGCGGCCGAACTGGTGCGCGACGTGCCGCCTTTCGTGTCCGTGGTCGGGCTGTTCGTCAACGCGACGCCCGAATGGATTCACGAAGTGGCGAGCAATGTCGGGCTCACTCTACTTCAATTTCATGGCGACGAGACCCCCGAGCAGTGCGAATCGCTCGCGGGCGTTGCGGGTTTGCCTTGGTTGCGCGCATTGCGCGTTGCGGCGGATACTCAACCGGCCGATTTGGTAGAATCGGCTCTCAACTATTCAGCGGCCAATGGTCTTCTGCTCGACACGCATGTCGAGGGCTATGGCGGCGGCGGAAAGGTTTTCGATTGGTCACTTATTCCAGCAGAGCTCGCGCGTCGGGCCGTTTTGAGTGGTGGGTTGAACGCGCAAAACGTCAGTGATGCGATCCATCGCGTGCGCCCGTACGCGGTCGATGTCTCGAGCGGCATCGAAGTCGCGGGCGCCAAGGGCGTGAAGGATCACGCCCGGATGGCGGCATTCGTGCGCGCGGTGCGCGCAGCGGATGTCGAATGATTCCCCACTGGAAAGAGTGATCGCCATGTATAACTTGCCTGACGAAAGAGGCCATTTTGGCCAGTTCGGCGGCGTGTTCGTCGCCGAAACGCTGGTTCACGCGCTCGACGAGCTGCGGGAAGCCTACGAGAAGTACCAGAAAGATCCCGGCTTTATCGCCGAATATGAACGCGAGTTGAAGTATTTCGTCGGCCGGCCGTCGCCCATCTATCATGCGCAGCGCTGGAGCGAACTGCTGGGCGGCGCGCAGATCTTCCTCAAACGCGAAGACCTCAACCACACTGGCGCCCACAAGATCAACAACGTGATCGGCCAGGCCCTGCTGGCAAAACGCATGGGCAAGCCGCGGGTGATTGCGGAAACCGGCGCCGGTCAGCACGGTGTGGCCACGGCGACCATCGCAGCGCGTTTCGGAATGGAATGCGTGGTCTACATGGGCGTGGAGGATGTGCGACGCCAGGCCGCCAACGTCTATCGCATGAAGCTGCTGGGTGCGACCGTGGTACCGGTCGAGTCCGGCTCGCGCACGCTCAAGGACGCGCTCAACGAAGCCATGCGCGACTGGGTCACCAACGTCGAAAACACGTTCTACATCATTGGCACGGTGGCAGGTCCCCATCCTTATCCGATGATGGTGCGCGACTTCCAGCGCGTGATCGGCGATGAATGCAAGGTGCAGATGCCGGAACTGGTCGGACGCCAGCCCGATGCGGTGATCGCGTGCGTCGGCGGCGGTTCGAACGCAATGGGTATCTTTTATCCCTATATCGACGACGCCGCCGTGCAACTGATCGGTGTGGAAGCGGCGGGCGACGGCATCGAAACGGGCCGTCACGCGGCTTCGCTAATCGGCGGCAGTCCGGGCGTTCTGCACGGCAATCGCACGTACTTGCTGCAGGACGAAAACGGCCAGATCATTGAGACTCATTCGGTGTCGGCCGGCCTCGACTATCCCGGCGTCGGTCCCGAACACGCATGGCTGAAGGAGAGCAATCGTGCACAATACGTCGGTATCACTGACGTAGAAGCGCTCAAAGCCTTTCACGATTGCTGCCGCATCGAGGGGATCATTCCAGCGCTGGAGTCCAGCCACGCGCTGTCCTATGCCGCGAAGCTGGCGCCCACGCTCTCGAAGGACAAGGTCCTGCTGGTCAATCTGTCGGGCCGAGGCGACAAGGACATGCATACGGTCGCCGAGCGATCGGGCATCCAGTTCTGAGCGCCGCGACGATGCGCGACGAGTTCGACGAGCCGCAGGCGGCCGGTGACGTTCAGAACCCGGCCGCCGACGAAGGAGCGGCGCCTGCCCCGTTGGTGGCGCAGGTGCCGGCCGGCATTCGGTTGTTGAACCGCGATTTTCTGACCGATGTAGCGAATATTCCCGACGCGTCGATCGACCTGATCGTATGTGATCCGCCCTATGGGCTGGGCAAGGACTACGGTAACGACTCGGATATGCGCACAGGCGAGGACTTTCTCGGCTGGACGCGCGGCTGGCTGGAGTTGGCTATTCCGAAACTCAAGCCGTCGGGTTCGCTGTACATTTTCTGCACGTGGCAATATGCGCCGGAAATCTTCAGTTTCCTGAAGACCAGACTCACGATGATCAACGAAATCATCTGGGACCGGCGCGTACCGAGCATGGGCGGCACCGTGCGCCGATTCACCTCGGTGCACGACAACATCGGCTTTTTCGCGGTGTCGAAGGACTATTTCTTCGATCTCGATCCCGTCCGCATCCCGTATGACGCCGTTACGAAGAAGGCGCGTTCGCGCAAGTTGTTCGAAGGCAGCAAGTGGTTGGAGCTTGGCTACAATCCGAAGGATGTCTGGTCGGTTTCGCGGCTGCATCGGCAACATGCCGAACGGGTCGCGCACCCCACCCAGAAACCGCTGGAGATCGTCGAGCGGATGGTGCTGGCTAGTTGTCCGAAGGGCGGCCGCGTGCTCGACCCGTTCATGGGCAGCGGCACGACCGCCGTCGCTTGCGCCCGTCAGCAGCGTGAATTCGTCGGCTATGAGATCAATGAAAGCTACTGTGCGATAGCGCGCGAGCGCGTCAGCGCCGCCGCTTCTGCACCCGGCCCTCGCCGCGTCAAAGCCAAGCCGCAACGGCAGCCCGAAGTGCAATGACCGATGTGCGCGCAGGGCGCAGTAGCCACAATACCGAGAACATTCCATGTCCCGTATCAAGAACACGTTTGCCGCGTTGTCCGCCGAAGGTCGAAAAGGCCTGATTCCGTTCATGACGGCTGGCGACCCTGACCCGTCCCGCACGGTTGAATTCATGCACGCGCTCGCCGCCGGCGGCGCGGATGTGATCGAACTAGGCGTGCCGTTTTCCGATCCGATGGCCGACGGCCCGGTGATCCAGCAGTCGTCCGAACGCGCGCTGGCGCAAGGCGTGTCGTTGCGCCACGTGCTGGCCGACGTCAAGCGCTTTCGCGAAACCAACGACAGCACGCCGGTCGTATTGATGGGCTATGCGAATCCGATCGAACGCATGGGCACCGAAGGCTTCGCGAAGGCGGCCAAGGAGGCTGGCGTCGATGGCGTGCTGGTTGTCGACTACCCGCCGGAAGAATGCGCGAACTTCGCGGAACAGATGCGTGCGGCCGGCATCGATCCGATCTTTCTTCTGGCACCGACGTCCACGGACGAGCGCATCGCAGAAGTGGGCAAGATTGCCAGCGGTTACGTCTACTATGTGTCGCTAAAAGGCGTGACCGGAGCGGCAAATCTGGACGTTTCCAGCATCGCGAGTAAAATCCCGGCCATCAAGTCGCGAGTTCCCCTGCCGGTGGGCGTCGGTTTCGGCATCCGTGACGCGCAAACCGCGCGTTTGGTGGCCGAAGTGTCCGATGCCGTCGTGATCGGCAGCCGTATCGTCCAATTGCTCGAACAGGCAGCACCGGAAACCGCCGCGCAGACGCTTACGCGCTTCGTCGCTGAAGTACGAGAGGCGATCGATAGCGTCGCGACAGCCCGATAACAGTTACTTTTTCTCGCTCGAGTGCGAACGGCGGGCTTGTCCCGCCGTTCGCGCGACCGTGACCCCAGAAGGATTCAATATGAGCTGGCTCGACAAGCTGCTGCCGCCCAAAATCAAACAAACCGACCCGAAGAGCCGCAAGGGAATTCCGGAAGGCCTGTGGATCAAGTGTCCGTCGTGCGAAGCCGTGCTATACCGCAATGACGTCGAGGCCAATCTGCATGTTTGCCCGAAGTGCGACCATCACATGCGTATTGGCGCGCGTGAGCGGCTCGACGGCCTGCTCGATCCGGAAGGCCGCTACGAAATCGGCCAGGAAATCGTTCCGGTCGACGCGCTCAAGTTCAAGGACAGCCGCAAGTATCCGGATCGCCTGAAAGAGGCGATGGACGATACGGATGAAACCGACGCCATGGTCGTGATGGGCGGCGCCATTCACACCTTGCCGGTGGTGGTCGCCTGCTTTGAGTTCTCGTTCATGGGCGGGTCGATGGGTTCGGTGGTGGGCGAGCGCTTTGCGCGCGGCGCACAGAACGCGCTCGAACAGAAGGTGCCGTTTATCTGCTTTACCGCTTCAGGCGGCGCGCGAATGCAGGAAAGCCTGCTGTCGCTGATGCAAATGGCGAAGACCACCGCCATGCTCACCCGGCTCGCCGAAGCGAAGCTGCCGTTCATTTCCGTGCTGACGGATCCCACAATGGGCGGCGTGTCCGCGAGTTTCGCGTTTCTCGGCGACGTGGTGATCGCCGAGCCGAAGGCGCTGATCGGCTTTGCCGGACCGCGTGTGATCGAACAAACCGTTCGCGAAAAGTTGCCCGAAGGCTTCCAGCGCGCCGAGTTCCTGCTGACGAAGGGCGCGGTCGACATGATCGTAGATCGTCGCAAGCTCCGGGAAGAGCTGGCTCAATTGTTGGCGCTGTTGACCCATCAGCCGGCGGACGCGGTCGCGTAAGCGACGGCCATGGAGAGCAATCGACCCGCCATGTCGCAGTTTGCCGAGCCGGGGGTGGGGTCGAAACGCAGTAACAAACAGCAAACAAACAGCGCGCCGCGTGAGTCATCGAGCGGCGCGCTCTCATTTCCGGGATAATCACAGTCTCGCTACGCGGCGGCGCCAGCCGCGCTGCCGCCCGCGGCTTTCTGCGCATAAACTGCCCGCCGCGCTATGCTTCGCCAGCCGCAGCCGCAGCCGCAGCCGCAGCCGCAGCCGCAGCCGCCAAGCCCGCGCATCTTCGTCACACTCGCCAAAACCGATCCACTCGCGATTCACCCCCATGACCACATTCCCCACCCTCGACGCGTGGCTCACGCACCTCGAATCCGCGCATCCGGTAGGCATCGACATGGGTTTGGGCCGTATCTCCCAAGTGCACCACGCGATGCAACTGTCGTTCGCCTGTCCGATCATCACGGTCGGCGGCACGAACGGCAAGGGCTCGACGTGCGCGATCCTCGAATCCATCCTGCTGCGGGCCGGGTTTGCGGTGGGCTGCCACACCTCGCCGCATCTGCTTGCGTTCAACGAACGCGCGCGCGTGAACGGCGAAATGGCGAACGAGGCGGATCTGCTGCCGCACTTCGAAGCCGTGGAAGCCGCGCGCCTAAGCCTCGCGCAGCCAGTCACGCTGACGTACTTCGAATTCACGACGCTGGCGATCATGAGCCTGTTCGCCTCGCGCCGGCTCGATGCGGTGATTTTCGAAGTTGGCCTGGGCGGTCGCCTCGACGCGGTGAATGTTCTGGATACGGACTGCGCAATCATCACCAGCATCGATCTCGATCACACGGAGTATCTCGGCGACACGCGCGAGAAGATCGCCCTCGAAAAAGCCGGTATCTTCCGTCCGGGCAAGCCGGCCATCTGCGCGGACCCCGTGCCGCCGCAATCGCTGATCGACCATGCTGAGAAGATCGGTGCCGAACTATGGCTGTTCGGCCGCGATTTTCGCTACGAAGGCCAGGCGGGCAGCGAGCGTCAGCAATGGAGCTACGTCGGTCCGACCATGCGGCGTTCCGCGCTCGCTTATCCCGCGCTGCGCGGCGCGAACCAGCTGATCAATACGTCGGCCGCGCTCGCGTGTCTCGAAGCATTGCGCGATCGCTTGCCGGTATCGGCGCAGGACATCCGGCTCGGTCTCGCCAACGTCGAACTGCCGGGACGTTTCCAGGTGTTGCCGGGCAAGCCGGCCGTCGTGCTGGACGTCGGTCATAATCCGCATGCGGCCGCGGTGCTGGCGCAAAACCTCGGCAACATGGGTTTTTTTCCGTACACCTACGCGGTGTTCGGCGCGATGCGCGACAAGGACATTGCCGGCGTATTGGCTCATCTGAAAGGCGAAATCGACCATTGGTGCGTGACCGATTTGCCGACCCCACGCGCGGCCTCGGCGAAAGAACTCGAAGCGGCGTTGCGCGAGCAGGGCGTGGGAGCGAGCGCCGACGGCAGTGTGACTTGCTACGCGACACCGGCAGAGGCTTTCCAAGACGCGCTAAAACGTGCGTCAGAGAATGATAGAATCGTGGTTTTCGGCAGTTTCTATACGGTAGCAGGCGTCATGGCCTACCGGAAATCGCAGCAACACTGAACGGGCGCCAGCCTCGAACCAAGCGATTCATGGGAATTTTCTCGTTCGGCAAGAAAGACGACGCGCCTACCCGGCGCAGCGCAAACACCAGTTCCAATCGGGCCGCCCGCAGTGAGCGCGTGGAGCGGCGCACCCGCCGCACCGAGCGCACGGTCGAGGCCGATGCGATGCTGCTCGATCCCACGCTGCCGGAAAAGCAGCGCGCGCGGCGCCGGTTGGTCGGCGCGATTGCGCTGGTCGTGGCTGCGGTGATCGTTCTGCCAATGGTGCTGGATTCGCATCCCAAGCCGGTCACCGACGACATTTCGATCGACATTCCGAATCGGCCCGCGCCGAAGATCTCCCACAAGAGCACCGAAGACACCCAGGCGGGCGTAGCGCCCGACAATCCGACGCCCGACGCGGGCCTTGCCGCGTCAGGCCTTGCGGCGACGCCGCAAACGCAGCCAGCTCAGTCCGGCGCGGCAAAGCAAAGCGCTAACGCCGATAATGCGCCGGCACCGGCACCGGCAGCCAAGCCTGCGGCGAAGCCGCCAGCGCCCGCTATCGCCGCCAATACCGCACCGGCTGCGCCCGTCGCGCCCGCCAAAGCGGCCCGCACGCCAGCCACGCATAGCGCAGAAAGCGCGCCGGCCCCGAGCGACGACGAAATAAACAGCGCCGCCGCTCGCGCAGACGCGAATTCCGGCACACCCGCATCGCCGCCTGGCAACCGTTTCGCTGTGCAGCTCGGCGCATTCGCGAACGACGCCAACGCGCGCAGTTGGGCCACCAAGTTGAAAGCCGCCGGTGTGCCCGCATATACCGAACATCGCAAGCAGGCAGACGGCTCGACGCTGACACTGTTGCGCGCGGGTCCATTCGCGGACCGCGCAGCCGCAAGCGCCGCGATCGCGAAGGTTCGCGAGGCCGGCTTGACGTCGGGCGCGAACAACGGCGCTGCGCACTAAGCGAGCGATGTTCACGGCCTTCGACTACGCTGTAATGGCGGTGATCGGTTTATCGGCGCTGCGGGGCACATGGCGCGGTTTTCTGTCCGAGATATTCGGGCTGATCGGCTGGATCGCGGCATTTTTCATAGCCTGCGAATTCGTCGGCTACGTGGTGCCGTATATGCCGTCTCATTGGCCGGGCGGCGCGTTGACTCAGTGGCTGCTGGCGTTCGCGCTGCTCGTGATCGGCGTGGTGCTGGTGGCGAGCGTGGTAAGCGCGCTGATGAGCCGCCTCGTGCAGGCAACCGGCCTGGGCGGCGTGGACCGCTCGCTTGGTTTGATGTTCGGCCTCGTGCGCGGGGTCATTCTGGTGTTGATTCTGGTCGCCCTCGCAGGCTTGACCGAATTGCCCCAGCAGGAATTCTGGCGCAACGCTCTGCTGAGGCCCTATGCGGTCGAGGGCGTGCACTTGATGAAACCGCTGCTTCCCGAGCCGCTCGCTGTCTACGTCCGCGTATGACGACACAGCGAGTAGCAGGACGCCGCTGGACTCCGGCGCAAACCGGCTGCCTTGCCGTAACGGCGCGTACCGTCGCGTAGCATCGCGAACGACCCGAAGGAAGCTTCTTGGGGACGCCACGCAGGCAGCGGCCGCCACGACGAATTTCGTACCTTTGAAGGACATGCCATGTGCGGCATCGTAGGCGTAGTTTCCCATTCTCCGGTCAACCAGCTGATCTATGACAGCCTGCTGCTTTTGCAGCACCGCGGTCAGGACGCCGCCGGCATCGCGACAGCGAACGGCAGCAACTTCCACATGCACAAGGCCAACGGCATGGTGCGCGACGTGTTCCGCACGCGCAACATGCGCAGCCTGCCCGGCACGTCCGGTATCGGCCAGGTGCGGTACCCGACCGCGGGTTCGGCATCGAGCGAAGAAGAGGCGCAGCCGTTCTACGTCAATGCGCCGTTCGGCATCATCCTCGCGCACAACGGCAACCTGACCAATTGGCGGCAGCTGAAAGACGAGATGTTCCGCATCGATCGGCGCCACATCAATACCAGTTCCGACACCGAAGTCATGCTCAACGTGCTCGCGCACGAATTGCAGCTGGCCAGCTCCGGCCTGCAGCTCGATCCGGCCGCGTTGTTCAATGCGGTCTCGGGCGTGCATCGCCGGGTGCGCGGGTCGTACGCGATCGTGTCGCTGATCGCCGGTTACGGATTGCTGGGCTTTCGCGACCCGTTCGGGATTCGTCCGCTGTGCCTCGGCAAACAGGAAACGGCTGAAGGCGTCGAGTGGATGCTGGCGTCGGAATCGGTGGCGATCGAAGGCATTGGCTTCGAGTTCGTGCGCGACGTGGCGCCGGGCGAGGCGATATTCATCGACATCGACGGCCAACTGCATTCGCAGCAGTGCGCGTTGAGCCCGAGCCTGAACCCCTGCATTTTCGAACTCGTCTATCTCGCGCGTCCGGACTCGGTGCTCGACGGCGTGCCGGTGTACAACGTGCGTCTGCGCATGGGCGACTACCTCGCCGAGAAGATCCGGCGCGAACTGCCCGATGTCGCGATCGACGTCGTGATGCCGATTCCCGATTCGTCCCGTCCGGCCGCGATGCAGGTCGCGAAGAAGCTGGGCGTCGAGTATCGCGAAGGCTTCTTCAAGAACCGTTACGTGGGGCGCACGTTCATCATGCCGGGCCAGGCGGTGCGCAAGAAGTCGGTGCGTCAAAAGCTGAACGCGATGGGCATCGAGTTCAAGGGCAAGAACGTGCTGATCGTCGACGACTCGATCGTGCGCGGCACCACCTCGCACGAAATCGTGCAGATGGCGCGCGATGCGGGCGCGAACAAGGTGATCTTCGCGTCGGCGGCGCCGCCGGTGAAATTCCCGAACGTCTATGGCATCGACATGCCGACGCGCGGCGAACTCGTCGCCCACGGGCGCACGGATGAAGAAGTCGCGCGCATGATCGGCGCCGACCATCTCGTGTATCAGGACGTCGCAGCGCTCAAGCAGGCTGTGCGCGACATCAACCCGGCGCTCAAGGAGTTCGAGGCGTCGTGCTTCGACGGCAACTACGTGACCGGCGATGTCACGACCGAGTACCTTGATCGCATCGAAACGGCGCGTCTCGCACCTTCGTCGCAATCGGACCGCGATGCCGCGAGCGAAGCGATCGACGGTGGTGGTCCGGCGCGTTCGCAATTGCATCTGCAACTGTCGGTAGGTTGAGCGCTCGGCGCTGCCGCCTCAGCGCGTGGCACGCCGCGCGATGAGCGTGTTAGCATGGCGGCTTGCGTCGATTTGATCTCAGCTTGCGGACGCGGGGCAACCCGAAACAGCTAAAGCGAAGGGTGGAAAAAGCCGCACTCATCCGCCTGCCGCTCCAGCTTTTCCCGCACATGAAGCCCGCTTATGCCGACGCAAAGCGGGCTTTTTTGTTGCTGCTGTCCGGCGTTGCGCATCGTCGCAGACGAGCCGCGCCGAATGCAGCCATCGAACATTGGAAACCACAACCACCATGGACGACTCCCTGAACTTCGATACGCTCGCAGTCCGCTCGGGCACCGTGCGCAGCAACTTCAACGAGCACTCGGAAGCGATCTTCCTGACCTCGAGCTTTGTGTTCAAGAGTGCCGCGGACGCCGCCGAGCGTTTCAAGAACTCCGAGGACAACTACACCTACTCGCGCTTCACGAACCCGACGGTGTCGATGTTCCAGGATCGACTCGCCGCGCTGGAGGGCGGCGAAGCGTGCATGGCGACGGCGTCGGGGATGGCCGCGATCATGTCCGTGGTGATGTCCACGCTGCAGGCGGGCGACCATCTGGTGAGCTCGCAGGCGCTGTTCGGGTCGACGCTCGGCATGTTCTCGCAGATCTTCAGCAAGTTCGGCATCACGACCACTTTCGTCGATCCGACCGACGTGCAAGCGTGGAAAAACGCCGTGCGTCCCGAGACGAAGATGTTCTTCCTCGAAACGCCGTCGAACCCGCTGACCGAAGTCGCCGACATCGAAGCGATCAGCAAGGTCGCGAAGGCGGCGAACGCGCTGTTCGTAGTCGATAACTGCTTTTGCAGCCCCGCGCTGCAACAGCCGCTGAAGCTCGGCGCGGACGTCGTGATGCATTCGGCCACCAAGTTTCTCGACGGCCAGGGGCGGGTGCTAGGCGGCGCGCTGGTCGGCTCGAAGAAATTCATCATGGAGAAGGTGTTCCCGTTCGTGCGCAGCGCGGGGCCGACGCTTTCTGCGTTCAACGCCTGGGTGCTGCTCAAGGGCATGGAAACGCTGTCGCTGCGGGTCGAGAAGCAGTCGGCGAATGCGCTGGAAATTGCACGGTGGCTGGAAGCACATCCGGCGGTGAACCGCGTGTTCTATCCTGGGCTCGAGTCGCATCCGCAGCATGCGCTCGCCATGCGGCAGCAGAAGTCGGGCGGCGCGATCGTGTCGTTCGAACTGAAGGGCGACACGCCCGAGCAAATGCGCGAGAACGCCTGGCGCGTGATCGACCACACGAAGCTGTGCTCGATTACCGGCAACCTCGGCGATACCCGCACCACGATCACGCACCCGGCGACCACCACGCATGCTCGCGTGACGCCGGAAGCGCGGGCGGCAGCGGGCATCAGCGAAGGTTTGATCCGGCTTGCCGTGGGTCTGGAAAACGCCGGCGATATTCGCGGCGATCTGCAGTGCGGGCTGGCCGGTTGATTCCTGGTCGATGATGCAAGGCGCGCCGGCGTGAGCGGCGCTGCCGGCCGCGAAAAGCGGGCCGCGGCTTCCTGCGGCTCGCGCGCTCAAGCGTAGTCGTGGGTCAGTATCGCAGCGCGCGCCACTGACCGGGCGCCCGTCCGAAGCGCCGGGTGAACGCGTGGGTGTACGCACTCTGATCGCCGAAGCCGATTTCAAGCGCGATATGGGTCAATGAGAGTCGCGGGTCGGCGAGCAACGTGATCGACGTATCGAGCCGCAGCTGCTGCAAATAGCGGTGCGGCGTTTCGCCGAACGCATCGATGAAAAGCTGGTGGAAGCGCCGCACGCCGAAACCGCAATGCGCGGCCAGGTCGGCGATGCGCAACGGCTCCGACAAATGCGCGCGCAGCCAGCGGTCGATGCGCGCGAAGTCGAGACCGGCCCCGCCGGCTAGCGCGCTGCCCGTCGTACCGGTGTCGGCGACGAGTGCTGCGCCCAGCCGCGCAGCGGCGTCCCAGTGGAAGCGCCGGCTGTCCAGATCGTGGCCGGGAGCATCAGCCGTGGCATTCTCCGCGATTCGCTGCACGAGCTGCCTGAGCGACGCATCCACCATCACGGCGCGCGCGCGGTCGAACAGCCGTTGCGGTACGGCCAGCGACGCGGCCGGCAAATCCAGCACCAACTGGCGGTTCTCGCCCAGCCCGGCGTACTCGTGCCGTGCACCCGCGGGAATCAGCCACGCGGAGCCGGCGTCGATCTCCTGGGCGACACCGTCGACCGCCATCACCATCGCGCCGTCGAGCCCGAGCACGACCTGGTGGAAGTCGTGCACGTCCGAGGCTTCCAAAGCGCCGTAGCGGCGCAAGGAAACGCTAGGTGCGGTGACGCAAGCGTGGCTCACGGCTGTAATCCGTCGACGATGCGCGATAGCAAAGACAGTGAATCGCTCAAACGTCGAGCAATTCGACTTCGAACACCAGCGTTGCATTCGGCGGAATCACGCCACCCGCGCCGCGCACGCCGTAGCCCAGTTGCGGCGGAATGGTCAGCTTGCGCGTGCCGCCCACCTTCATGCCTTGCACGCCTTCGTCCCAGCCCTTGATGACCATGCCGCCGCCCAGCACGAACGCGAACGGGTCGTTGCGGTCCTTGCTCGAGTCGAACTTCTGGCCATCGGTCAGCCAGCCGGTGTAGTGCACGCTGACGGTCTTGCCTGCCACAGCTTCGGCGCCGGTGCCTTCGACGATGTCCTCGTACTTCAGGCCGGACTCGGTTGTCATAGTCGACATAAATTATTCCTCGATGAAATCGTAAAAACCGACATTGTAGGCGTGTTGGCGCCGCATCGCCGGACCATACCGCGTGGCACGCCGCTTGCGCCCACATAGACGGTCTGCCCAGGCTGGCCGCGCCGGACAGCTTGCCTATAATGGGGCTTTTTCAATCATCCAGCACTGCCTGTGAGGGGTCGATCGTGGCAACGTCTTCAAGCGGGACTGGTCGTGCACAGCCGGTTGCATCCGGCTTCGCCGTCTCCGAGCGCACCGCACGCCTGCGCGCCGAAACCGCGCTGTTCATGCGCGATCATGTGCTGTCGCTGGTGTCGCACGACCTGCGCGGTCCGCTCAACGCCATTCATAGCTGGGCCTATGTGCTCGAGCGCAAGCTCGATGCAAACGACCCGAACGTGCAGCGTGCGGTCACCGGCATTCGCAGCGGCGTCGATCAGCAGGTGAAGCTGCTCGAAACGATCGTCGATGCGACGCGCGCCGAAACCCGATCGCTGGCGCTTGCGTATGCGCCGTTTCCGCTGCATCCGCTCCTCGATGAAACCATCGAGGAAGTGCGCTCGGGTCTCGCCCGCGTGCGCGGCGTCGAGATCGAGGTGGAGTCGCAACTCGCCACCGAGCAACTGAACGGCGACCGCGAGCGCCTCGCCGCCGCGCTATGGGTGATGCTCGCGTTCGCGGTCGAAGCGAGCGCCGAAGGCGCGGCGGTCACAGTCGCGGTGCGCGCCGACACGGGCACGTGGGACGCCATCGTCACATACCGGCCGAACGAAACGGCACTGAACGACCCGGCCTTGCCTCATGTGCTGGAGGCATTTGCCCGCAAGCAAGCCGGCGAGCCGCGCGAAGCGAAGCGCATTGGGTGGGTCTTTGCATTGTGCAAGCGCGTCGCGGAAGCGCACGGCGGCAGCTTCGAACAAAGCGACGCCACCAGCGACGCCGCCGCCACGCTCGCGCTGCGTGTGCCGTTGAGCGCGACGGCGCCCAAGTGAGCCTTCATCTTTAGCCGGGCGACTTGTGCTCGATTGATGTTTCATCGAGCTTTCAGCTTCTATACTGACAGCTTTTGTCGCCGGAGCTCCTTGCTTTGATCCAGGTCGTCGCCCTTATCGGTGCGTTGCTTCTCGTTGCCCTCAATGGTTTTTTCGTTGCCGCCGAATTCGGTCTGGTCAAGCTGCGGCGGACCCGCCTGCAGAGCCTTACCGCCCGGCACGGCTTGCGCGGACGGCTGCTCGCCAGGGTGCACGGCCGGCTCGACGCCTATCTGTCCGCCTGTCAACTCGGCATTACGCTCGCGTCGCTCGGGCTTGGCTGGATCGGCGAGCCGGCGTTCGCACAACTGCTCTCGCCGCTGCTCAGGCTGATCGGCGTGCAATCGCAGGCGCTGATCCACGCCATTTCGCTGTTCTTCGCGTTCTCGTGCATTTCTTTTCTGCATATCGTGGTGGGCGAACTCGCGCCGAAATCGCTGGCCATCCGCGAGGCGGAAAAAGTCTCGCTGTGGGCCGCCGTGCCGCTGTACGCTTTCTATTGGGCGATGTATCCCGCGATCTGGATGCTCAATTCGAGCGCCAACGCGGTGCTGAAATTCGCCGGGCTCGACGCGGATCACGGTCACGACTCGCATTACTCGACCGACGAACTCAAGCTGATCCTGCGCGGCCGCCGCACCAACCTCGCGACCGAACTGGGCTCGCCCGACGGCGCCTACAGCCAGGACGAGTGGAACACGATCGCGCACTCGCTCGACTTCTCGCGCATGAGCGTGTCGGACCTGATGCGCCCGGCGTATGAAATGATCGGTTTGCGGCGCGATCTGCCATTGCGCGAGAACATGCAGACGGTCGCGCGGCACCGCTTCAGCCGCTATCCGCTGTTTCAGGACGCGTCAGGCGAACGGGTAGCCGGCATGATCCATTTGAAGGACCTGCTGCTGGCGCGTCACGCGGGCAGCACGCTCGACGACCTGTCGCACTACGCGCGCCCCGTGCAATACGTGAAGCCGGACATGCCGGCGCTGGAACTGTTTCGCCGCTTTCGCAAGGGCGCGCCGCATTTCGCGCTCGTGGGCCACAAGAATTCGAAGCCGATCGGCTTTCTCACGCTCGACAATCTGCTAGGCGCACTGGTCGGCCAGATCCACGACGAGTTCCGTCAGGGCGACGCCGACTGGACGCGCATGGACGACGGCACACTGATGGGCAAGGGCAGCTTGCCGGTGGTGTCGCTGGAGCGCGCGTTGGGTATCGACATAGACGAGGGCAAAGCCGAATCGGTGGGCGGCCTCGTCATCCAGGCGCTGAACGATCTGCCCAGCGAAGGACAGCGCGTGGAATTCGACCGCTTCGACGTGGTGGTGAAAAAGATGAAAGGGCCGCGCATCGTGCTCGTGCGCGTGTACCCGAAGCTATTCGACGACGAAGGCGGCTAGCCGCAGGCCAACCGGCTGCGGCTAGCAAAAAAAACTCAACTGCGCGGCACGCCATCCTCGACCAGCACCGCGATCGGCATCGCCGTCAACGCGTCGCGCAAATACAGCAGGCCGTTTTCATCGACCTTCGGCGCCGCTGGACTCAGCCAGTCGAACAATGCCCGCGCGGACAGATCCGACGGCATGTCCACCGCCGTGTCCGCCCACTTCTCCGGATTGACGAGCGGCAGGTCGCCGTCTGCATCGAGCAGGCCGGCCGCGAGCCGAGTCGCCACCACGACGGCCCATGCATTGCCATGGCGGCGCGCAAACGCAATGACATTCGACGCGTGTTCACCCCGCACGGTGAGTGGCAAATACGTGCTCTGACTCAGCAGCTCCGGCAAATGTGCGCGCAGCGCCAGCACACGCTGGATCACCGCGAGTTTCACGCGTCCGTCGCGCCAGTCCGGCATACATTCGGACGGCGGCGTTTGCGCAAGGCATGCTGCCCGTTTGGCGAAATCGACAGGCCGGCGATTGTCCGGATCGACCAGGCTGAAGTCCCACAACTCGGTGCCTTGGTAAAGATCAGGAATGCCCGGCGATGCCAGCCGCAACACCGTCTGCTGCAAACTGTTCAGCGCGCCGGCGCGGCCGATCCGCGCGACGAACGCGGACAGTTCCTTGAGAAAGCCGTCGCGCCGCTGTGGCGAGAGGATGTCAAACAGGAACTCGCGGCAACCGGCTTCATAGGCTTCGTCCGGGGCGAGCCAGCTGGTTCGCAGCTTGGCTTCGCGCAGCGCCTTCAATTGCCATTGCGCGACGCGCTCGGCCAGTTCCTTGACGCCTGCTTCGTCGTCGGGCTGCAAGTGGGGCGGCCAGCAGCCCACCAGCGTTTGATACAGCATCGCTTCGGCGGCGGGGCCGGGCGCCCATGCATCGCTCCTGTCCTGGCTGACGCTGCTGATCGGCTTGCCGTCGAGCGCGCGGCGGTGCGGCGCGTTCAGCGTGGACCACTCGCGCAACGTCGCGCCCCATTCCTCGGCGATCTCGCTGAGCACCGCGAGCCGTGCGCGCACGTCCTCACCGCGTTTGTGATCGTGCGTGGCAGTGGCGAGCAGTGTGTGCGGGAAGCGTTGCGAGCGCTCCAGATTGCCCGCGTGAAAGCGCTCGACCGATAACGCCAGTTCGCCAGGGTCCGCGCCGACTTCGCTGCGCGACAGCAGGCGGCCATACCGATAGCAGGCGGTATCCTCGACCGCCTTGGCGGCGACGGGCGCGGTGAGTTGCGAGAAAAGCGTCTGTGCGGTGCGTCGCGCGGAGCCTGCATGAGTGGGGGGCATGCCGTTCAGTGTCTGCAACTGTTGCGGCGCGCTGGGCCGCGCCGCGGGCGCGTCGTCGGCGCTGCCGCCGAGCCAGGCATTCACGCGATCGAGCGCTGCGTGGTCCGCGCGCGACAGCGCCGCTGTCGCGCCGGCCAGCGCCTGCTCGAAATAGAGGTTGTCGACGGCGCTGCGCATACCGTTTTGCGGATAGATCCGATACACCGGGAAATGCACGACGAGCTCGGCGAGTACGCGGCGCAGCGTCGTGTAAGTGAAGTCGCGCGTGGTGAGCGAATCGCGCGCGATACGATGCAACGCGCGCGCCGCGCGGTCCAGTTCCGCCGAGAGGTTCTCCGCGAGAACCTTGCGGCGCGCGGCCAGTGCTTCGTCGGCGAACGACGCGCTGCGGCCGGTCAGTTCCGTCCACGTTCGCGCGAGCGGCTCGGCGCCGGCCGGATCGTGCAGCAGCGCGCCCACGTCGTTCATGAAATCGTAGCCCGTGGTGCCGTCGACGGGCCAGTCGTCGCGCAGCGGTTCGCCGCGCGCGAGAATCTTTTCGACCACCACGTAGGGCGTCGTATCGCGCAGTTCCGTGAGCCGCTGCCGCAAACGCTGGCAGTATTCGCGTGGCTCGGCGAGGCCGTCGACATGGTCGATGCGCAACCCGTCCACCACGCCTTCCTGATACAGACGAAAAATCAGTGCATGCACCGCCTCGAAGACTTCCGGTCGTTCCACACGCACGCCGGCCAGCGTCGAGATGTCGAAGAAGCGTCGCCAGTTCACTTCATCCGACGCGGTGCGCCACCACGCGAGCCGAAAGTGCTGTCGCTCGAGCAGCCGATGCAACCGGTCGCGCGTGACCGGATCGTCGGGCGCATAAGCGTGCAACACGAATTCGAGCGCCGCATCGCCGTTTCGCGCGACGAATTCGCGCAACGCGTCGCGCACTTCGGCGGCGCGCGGCTGATCGGCGGGCTGCGTGGTCAGTCCGTGAAAGCGCTCCGCGAGCGCACCGAGATCGACGCGCTCGGCGCTTTGCAAGATCGCTGCGTAATCGATCGGGCACACCGGAAACACGTGTGGACCGTAGCCAATGTAAAAACGGCCGCTGTCGGCCGCGAAATGCAGCGCGATGCGGCCCGCCGCGAGTTCTTCGCCGTAGGGCGCGCCGAGCGTCGGCAGCAGCACCTTGCCGCGCAGCGCAGGATCGGGCGAATGCCAGTCGACATCGAAATGCCGCGCATACGCGCTATGCCGGCCCCATTCGAGAATGTCGAGCCACCACGTGTTGCTCGAACCACCGACGCCCATATGGTTCGGCACCACGTCGACGATCAGACCCATGCCGTGCGCGCGCAATGTGTCGACCAGGCGCTTGAGGGCCGCCTCGCCGCCGCATTCGGCGCTGACCTGCGTGTAGTCGACGGTGTCGTAGCCGTGCATCGAGCCCGGCTCGGCGGTCGTGACGGGCGACGCGTACACGTGGCTGATGCCGAGCGCGGCGAAATAGTCGACGTGCCTGGCGGCGTCGTCGAAGGTGAAGCCTCGATGAAACTGGAGGCGCAGCGTGGAGCGCGGGACGGTCATGGCGTATCAGGCTCCGAAGAAGCGGTGGGAGGAGCGGCAGGTGGAACGGGAGCGCTCGCCGCGCGGCGCGCGCGATCGACCGCCAGCAAACGATCGTTGAAGTCCTCGTCGTCGAATAATTCGTCGATCGACAAGCTCAGGCGGCGGCGCCAGTTCGGATGCTCGTCGATCGAGCCGGGCAGATTCGGCTGCTCGTCGAGCGCCAGCAGATCTTCGAGCGGCAACGTGACGAGCGGCCCGGGCGTGGCCGCCACAAAGGCGAGCGCTTCGTCGACGGGCGCACTGTCGGGCGGCGGCGCGGACACATCCGGCGCGGCCACGCCGGCTTGCTGGAATGCGCGCCACAACGCGGCGCGATCGCTCGTGCGCTCCTCGTGTGCGGCTTCCTCGGGGTCCTGGCCGTCGGGCCGTGCGCTCGTCTGGCCGATCCGGTTGCGCCACGCAATGTCGCTGCCGCGCCACCAGCCGGCGACGGTCGGCAGATCGTGCGTGGTGGTCGTGCCGACCGCATTGCGGTCCCACTCCTGCGGCGGCTTGAAATCGTTGCCGTCGACCGCGCGTTCGAACCACAGCACGCGAATGCCGGCGATGCCGTGCTCATCGAGCCGCTCGCGAAAACCGGGCGGCACGGTGCCGAGATCCTCGCCGATCACGATCGCGCGATGTCGCCACGATTCGAGCGCGATCAGCCGCAGCAGGTCTTCGAGCGGATAGCGCAGGTACGCGCCGTTGCGCGCGCTTTCGCCTTCGGGCACGAGCCAGAGCCGGCGCAAGCCGAGAATGTGGTCGATGCGGATGCCACCGGCGTGCGCGAAGGCGGCGCGCAGCATATCGATGAATGCGGAGAACCCCTGCGTGCGCATGGCGCGCGGCGAGAAGGTGGTGAGGCCCCATGTCTGGCCGGCCTGATTGAACAGATCCGGCGGCGCGCCGACCGACACGCGTTGCAGCATGTCGTCGCGATACGACCACGCATGACTGCCGGCGCTGTCGCAGCCCACCGCGAGGTCGGCGATCAGGCCGACGGCCATGCCGGCGTCGCGCGCCGCGTGCTGCGCGTGCGACAGACCCTTCGCGGCGAGCCATTGCAGAAACAGATGGAAGGTGACCTCGTGACGATGGGCGTCGGCGAAGGCCTCCACTTCCGGGCTGCGCGGATCGCGCAACGCCTCGGGCCAGTCGCGCCAATGTCCGTTGCCGCCTTGCGCGAGTTGCGCGGCTTGCAGCGCTTCGAAGCGCGCGTGGTCTTCGAGCGCGCGGCCGGCGCGCTCGCAGAAACCGTGGAATTCGAGTGCGCGCGGCGTGTCCTGGCCGCGTTCCTGTGCGCTGAACTGCTCGTAGAGTGTGCGCAGGACCTTCAGCTTCAGCTTGACCGCATTCGGCCAGTCGATCAGCGGCAAGGCTTCCAATGCCGACCATGCGTCGCCGGCCTGGGCGGCTTCGAGCGCAGCGCGTGCCGCATCGGCCCCGAACACCGCGGCGGGATCGATATGCGTGACGTTCAGCCACAGACGTGAGGACGGCGAGTACGGGCTGAAGCGACTCGGCTCGGCGCTGAACATCGCGTGCGTCGGACTGACGGCGAGCGCATGCGCGCCGCGCCGCGCGCTTTCGACGGCGGCGTGCGCGAGCGCCGAGTAGCTGCCGATGCCGCCGTCACCGCTGCGCCGCAAGCCATAGAGCTGCGCGGCGATGCCCCACAGCGGCGGCCGCGCCGGCGCCGCGTCGTCGGGATTGAGCGCGCGCCAGGCATCGTCGACGGTGTAGCAGCGCGAAGGCGCGACGGCCAGCGTCACGCGCTGATCGTTGATGACGAGCGTGTGGTAGCCGGCCTCGTCGATCGGTGCGAGCAAGGCCTCTTCGCCCTTGGGCGCAGTGAAGCGGCCATCGATGATCGAGCCGCTTTCGAGTTCCATCCGGTAGTGGCTGCCGGACTTGACCGCCGCTACCGGCAGCGCGATGCCGCGCCCGAGCTCGGCGGTCATCAGCGGCGGCATTCTGCGGCCCGACAGTTCGGCCCCCAGCGCAGCGGCGCTCTGGCGGATTTGCGTGGCATTGCCGCATGGCAGGCCCATCTTTTCGAGCAGTATCGCGAGGGTGCGCTCCGGCACGCGCTGGGTCGTGTGGTGTGCGTCCTGCCATTCCACTTCGAAGCCGGCGCGGCTCGCGAGCGTGGCGATCGTCTCGCCTGATCGTCGGGTAGTCACGCGCGGCGCTCCTGTTGGCCCGCGATGCGAGCGTCGTGTCTGATCGCGAAGTCGCTGACGTCGCCGGTCAACCACGCGACGAACGTGTTCGGCGGCAGCGTGCCGACATCGATCTGCTCGCGCACGCGCGGCGGCGTTTCGAAAATCACCTTGCCGGCGGGGACGTCGTCGAACGCGACGCTTTGCTTCGACAGATTCAGCGCGATGGACAGCGTCTCGCCGTCGCAAAGTTGCCAGCGCGCGACGAGCGCGTTGGCATCGCCGCCGCCGGCCGCGCCTAGCACGGTCGCGCCCAGCGCCTTGCTGTGCTGCAGACGCGGCGTGATGAGCTTGGCGCGCACGGTGAGCGCCGACTTGTAGAAGTGCATCCAGTCGAGCCGGTCTTTCGCGTCCGCGTCGTTTTGCGCGGACGCCTGATCCGGTGCCGGCGGCGATGAAGCGGCGAACGTCTTCTCGTCGTTCGGATCGGGAATCTGCGCGCGCCGCGTCTCATCGCTGAACGACGAAAAGCGGGCGAATTCGCGGCGCCGTCCTTCGCGCACCGCGTCAGCGAGTTCGCCGGTGTAGTCGGTGAAGAACAGGAAGGGCTGCGTTGAGCCGTATTCCTCCTCCATGAACAGCAGCGGGATTTGCGGCGACAGCAGCAGCAGGCCCGTGGCCGCGCGCAACGCGTCGTCCGACGTCAGCTTGCGAAGCCGCTCGCCGAATGCGCGGTTGCCGATCTGATCGTGGTTCTGCAGAAACATCACGAACGATGTGGGCGGCAGATGCCCGCTCGGTTCGCCGCGCGGTTTGCCGTCGTGAATCGGCGACGGGTCGCCCTGATAAGCGAAGCCCTCCGCCAGCACGCGCGCGAGACGGCGGATCGGCTGGTCCTCGTACGCGTGGTAGTAGCCTTCCGTTTCGCCGGTCAGCAGCACGTGCAGCGTGTTGTGCGCGTCGTCGTTCCATTGCGCGTCGTAGTGCGTTTCCAGCAGGCTCGCCGAGTTGTGCTCGTTTTCCAGCACCAGATGCACGTGCCGGCCATGCTGCACCTTCGCGCGGATGTGGTCGGAGAGCTCGCGCAGCCACGCATGATCGTCGATCGCGTGCACCGCATCGAAACGCAGCCCGTCGATGCGATATTCGTTGATCCAGTAGACGGCGTTGTCGGTAAAGAAGTCGCTCACCTCGCTGCGGCCGAAATCGATGGCCGGTCCCCACGGCGTATGCGTGCCTTCACGGAAAAACGGGCGGGCATACGCGTGCAGATAATTGCCGTCCGGCCCGAAGTGGTTGTAGACCACATCGAGAAACACCATCAGGCCAAGACCGTGCGCGGCGTCGATCAGCGCCTTCAGTTCGTCGGGGCGGCCGTAGGCGGAGTCGGGCGCATAGGGCAGCACGCCGTCATAACCCCAGTTGCGCTTGCCGGGGAAATCGTTCAGGGGCATCAGTTCGATTGCGGTGACGCCGAGCGCGGCGAGCGCCGGCAAGCGCTGCTGCACGCCCGCGTAGCCGCCCAGCGCGCCCACGTGCAGTTCGTACAGCACCGTCTCTTCCCATGGCCGGCCATGCCAGCTGGTGTGTTCCCAACGGTACGCGCGCGGGTCGATGACTTCGCTCGGCCCATGCACGTCCTGCGGCTGAAAGCGCGACGCCGGATCGGGCACCAGCTGTCCGTCGTCGAGCCGGAAGCGGTACAGCATGCCCGCGCCGCCCTCCACGGTTGCTTCGAACCAGCCGTTGCCGGTCGGCGTCATGTCGTGCATGCCTTGCGCCGGTCCGCTTTCGATCGCGACTTGCACTGTTTTGCACGAAGGCGCCCAGAAACGGAATCGCGTGCGCGGTTGCGTGCCTGCGGCGCCGAGCAGTTGCGCGCTGAACGGCAGGCAGTGCGCGTGATGATGCGCGTGAGGGTCGATCGGAGTTTCAGACATGATTCTTCACCATTCCAGGGTACTGTCGAGCCGCGTTGTGCTTGTGCGCCTTGCGTTGTGCGCTTCGCTACGAAGCGCTTGTCGAGCAAGCGCACCTGAACACGCGGCCGCCATGCATGTGTGTTCGTACTGCGATCCCGCTGCGATCCGGCCGCCGCCGCGCCGTTGCCTCCCCGCAACTTCGCGGTTACGGCGCTCGTGTCTACGCGCTCGGCGGCGTGTCGCTGCTCCCCTCATGCCCGCCCGGATCCGGCGGCAGCGCCGTCAAAAGGCGCAGCCCATGCTGAGCGCCGGCTTTCCAGCCCGCCTGCCAGTCCGCTTCGCCCACCGGCTGTGCGGCCAGCATCACGAGCCCGTGCGCGGCCACCTCGATCTCGGCCGCCGCCAGCCGATGCGGCCCGCGCTCCGGTTCGGCAGTATCTAGCAGCACGTGCCATTCCAGGTGCGGGGCGGGCGGTGTGAAGCGCCGTGCTTCCTCGTGTGCGTTGAGCATCATCAACAATACTTCCGTTTCGCCGTTCAAGCCCGGCCCCGCGCGACGCAGCGTGAACGCGCGGCCTTCAGGGTCTTCCCACGCCTCGATGGTGAGCGGGTCGCCGTGTTCGTCGAACCAGCCGACATCGAACAGTCCCGGCAGCACTTCACGGTCGCCGAACAGAAAACGCGTTTCCCGCAGCAGCGGATGATGCTTGCGCAAAGCGATCACGCGCGCGACGAAGTCGGTCAGCTGCCGGCCGTCCGGCGAGCTTGCACGCTCCCAGTCGAGCCATGAGATTTCATTGTCCTGGCAGTACGCATTGTTGTTGCCGTGCTGGGTGCGCAGCGTTTCGTCGCCGGCCAGCACCATCGGCGTGCCGAGGGCAATCAGCAGCGTCGCGATCAGCGAGCGCGCCACCCGTTTGCGCGTGTCGAGAATCGCGGGATCGTCGGTCGGACCTTCCACGCCCCAGTTGCGGCTGCAGTTCTCGTTATGGCCGTCGTTATTGTCCTCGCGATTCGCTTCGTTGTGCTTCTGTTCGTAAGCGGTGACATCGGCCAACGTAAAGCCGTCGTGCGACGTAATGAAGTTGATCGACGCCCACGGCTTCCTGAAGCGCCGGTTGAACAGATCGGCCGAGCCGGTCAGGCGCGCGGCGAGGTCGGGCCGCAAGCCCGCGTCGCCGCGCCAGAAACGGCGCACCGTGTCGCGGAAACGGTCGTTCCATTCGGCGAAGCCCGGCGGATGGTTGCCTAACTGATAGCCGCCGGGGCCGATGTCCCACGGCTCGGAGATCACCTTGCGTTGCGAAAGAATTGGGTCCTGGCGCAGGGCGTCGAAAAAGCCCGAGCCCGGATCGAAACCATGCTGCTCGCGACCGAGCGTCACGCCCAGATCGAAGCGAAAGCCGTCGATGTTGAACGCGCTCGACCAGTAGCGCAGCGAATCCATCACCATCTGCAGCACGCGCGGGTGCGGCACGTTCAGCGTATTGCCGCAACCTGTGTCGTTGATATGGTGACGCTCGTCGCCCGGCACGAGGCGGTAGTAGCTCGCGTTATCGAGACCGCGCCAAGAGACGGTCGGGCCCATTTCGTTGCCTTCGCAGGTGTGGTTGTAGACCACGTCGAGAAACACCTCGATGCCTGCCGCGTGCAACTGGCGCACTGCGATGCGCATTTCGTCGAGCCGGTGCGTGCTCAGATACGACGGCTCCGGCGCGAAGAACGCAGCGCTGTTATAGCCCCAGTAGTTGCGCAGGCCGCGCTCCACCAGGAAGCGGTCGTTGAGAAACGCATGCACCGGCAGCAATTCGACCGCGGTCACGCCAAGCTTCAGCAAATGCTCGATGAACTCCGGCGATGCCAGCGCGGCAAACGTGCCGCGTTCATGCTGGCGCAAGTCGGGGCGCAGCATGGAGACGCCGCGCACATGCGTTTCGAAGATGATGGTCTCGCCCCACGGCACGTCCGGGCGCTTGTCGTGCGACCAGTCGAACGCTTCGTCGATCACCACGCATTTCGGCATGGCCGGCGCCGAGTCGCGCCGGTCGATGGAGAGGTCGGCGCGATTCGAATGCACGCGATATCCGAACAGCGCATCGGACCAGCGGAACTGCCCGACGAGTTTGCGCGCATACGGGTCGAGCAGCAGCTTGTGCGGATTGAAGCGGTGTCCCTGATGCGGCTGATACGGCCCATGCGCGCGAAAGCCGTAAGCGGTGCCCGGATGTGCGTTCGGCAAATAGCCGTGCCAGACCTCGTCGGTGCATTCGGGCAAGGGGAAGCGGCGAATCTCCTTGCGCCCGGTGGGGTCGAACAGGCAAAGCTCGATTTTTTGCGCATTCGCCGAAAACACCGCAAAGTTGACGCCCAGGCCATCCCAGCTGGCGCCGAGCGGATACGGCGAACCGGGCAAAAGCCGGTCGGGCATTGCATGCGACATGATTCCCCTTCCAGTTCTGATTTATTCAATGCCAGCCTGGGTCTTCATGCATCGGGCGTGCGGCGGCCCTACCCGCTGCGCCGCGCGCTCGCGCTACAGCATGTCAATCATTCCGCACGCAAAACGATGGTTGCGAGCGGCGGCAATGTCAGCGAAGCGGAATGCGGCCAGCCGTGGCTCGGCATCTCGTCGGTATGAATCAGCCCGCCGTTGCCCATATTCGAGCCGCCGTACGCGCTGGCGTCCGTGTTCAGCACTTCCGCCCAGCGTCCGCTGGCCGGCATGCCGATCCGGTAGCCGAGGCGCGGCACCGGCGTCATGTTGCAGACCACGACCAGCTCACGGCCCGCGCCGTCGGTGCGCCGATAGGCGAACACGCTGTTGACGTTGTCGTCGCCGATCAGCCAGTCGAAGCCGCCCGGCTCGCTGTCGAGCAGATACAGCGCAGGCTCCTTGCAGTAGAGATGGTTCAGGTCGCGCACGAGCAGTTGCACGCCATGATGATGCGGATCGTCGAGCAGATGCCAATGCGGCGAAGCGTCGTGATTGAATTCCGCCATCTGTCCGAATTCACCGCCCATGAACAGCAGCTTCTTGCCGGGATGCGTCCACATGAAGCCGAAGTACGCGCGCAGATTCGCAAACCGCTGCCATCTGTCGCCGGGCATCTTGCCGAGCAGCGAGCCTTTGCCGTGCACCACTTCATCGTGCGAGAGAGGCAGCACGAAGCGCTCCGAATACGCGTACACCATGCCGAACGTCATATTGTGGTGATGGTACTGGCGATAAACCGGATCTTCGTGCATGTAATGCAGCGTGTCGTGCATCCAGCCCATGTTCCATTTGAACTGGAAGCCGAGGCCGCCGTCTTCGACGCGTGCCGTCACTCCTGGCCACGCGGTCGATTCCTCGGCGATGGTGATCGCACCTGGCACGCCCGGCACGTAGCCGACTTCGTGATTGAGGCGCTTCAGAAATGCAATGGATTCGAGATTCTCGCGGCCGCCGTAAATGTTCGGCACCCACTCACCGGCCGCTCGCGAATAGTCGCGATACAACATCGACGCGACCGCATCCACGCGCAAGCCGTCGGCGTGATAACGCTTGAGCCACGCGAGGCCCGATGCGACCAGGAACGCGCTTACCTCGTTGCGGCCGAGGTTGTAGATCATCGTGTTCCAGTCCTGGTGATAGCCTTCGCGCGGGTCGGCGTGCTCGTAGAGCGGCGTGCCGTCGAAGTCGATCAGACCATGCACGTCGTTCGGAAAATGCGCGGGTACCCAGTCGAGAATCACGCCGATTCCGGCCTCGTGCGCCCGATTGACGAAGCGCGCGAACTGCTCGGGCTTGCCGAAGCGCGCGGACGGCGCGAATTGCCCGAGCGGCTGATAACCCCACGAGCCGCCGAACGGATGTTCCGCGATCGGCATGAACTCGACGTGCGTGAAGCCCATGCTCGTCACGTAGGGCAGCAGGCGCTCGGCGAGTTCGTCCCAGTCGAGGCCGCGCTGACCTTCTTCGGCGATGCGCAGCCATGATTCGGCATGCACTTCGTAGATGGAGATCGGCGCGCGCGCGGTCTGCCTGTCGGCGCGCGACTGAATCCAGTCGTGATCGGTCCACGGAAACTGCTCGATCTCGTCGACATGCGCGACCACCGACGCGGTGCCCGGCGGCTTTTCCGTCTGCATCGCGCAGGGATCGGCCTTCAGCGGCAGCGGGTGGCCGTCGCGCGAGAGAAGCTCGTATTTGTACCGCGTGCCCGGCCCGACGCGCGGCACGAACAGCTCCCACACGCCGGCCTCGTGACGCAGCCGCATCGGATGACGGCGGCCGTCCCACGCGTTGAAGTCGCCCACCACCGACACGCGCCGCGCATTGGGCGCCCACACGGCAAAGCGCACGCCGGGCACGCCGTCCACTTGCATCGGACGCGCGCCGAGGCATTCGAGCACCGCGTAGGGATCGCCGTGCGCGAGGCGGCTGAGCGGTTCTGCGCCGAGAACAGGGCCGAATGAGTAGGTGTCCTCAATTTCCTGCACCACACCATGCCAATCGATCCGCAAGCGATACGGCGCCCCCGACGTGACGCGGCCGGCGAACAGCCCGGGGCGCAACTGCTGAAGCTCGCCGACCGTGGTGCCGTCGGCGCGCGAAATCACGGTGACATGCGCGGCGTTGGGCAACAGCGCGCGCACCACCGGGCCCGCGTCCGTCCAATGCAGCCCGAGCTGCGAGAACGGGTCGGGGTGGTGCGCTTCGACGAGCGCGTCGATGTCGAGCGGTTGGAGGCCAGCGGCCGGATCATGCTCACTCATGGTCGCCCTCGGCCGCATTAGGCGGGGTGGCGGCGCGTGGCGCCTGGGTTGATGAATCGTGCTGCGCCGGGGCGCCGGTGTCGCCCAGCAAGCGGCTCGTGAGCGCGGCGAGGCCGCGCACCGGCAAGCTGAGCCACGTTGGACGGTTGGCCGCTTCGTAGCGGATCTCGTAGGCGGCCTTCTCGATCAGGAACAGGTCGAGCAGCGCCTGTTCCGCTTCGGGCGACACCAGCGGCGTCGGCGCCTGCGCGACGGCCGCGCGGTACTGGGCGACGAAAGCTTCGGTGGCATGCGCGCGGAAGCGGTCGAAAAACGTCCGCTTGCGGTCGGCGGTGATCTGCGGCGCGCTTTCCATCGTGGATTGCGCGGCCGCGCTTGCATACGACAACGAACGCATCAAGCCGGCCACGTCGCGCAGCGGGCTCGACTTCTGCCGACGCTCTTCGAGCGAGCGCGCCGGCTCGCCTTCGAAGTCGATCAGGAACGCGTCGCCTTGCGCGACCAGCACCTGGCCCAGGTGGAAGTCGCCGTGAATGCGAATGCGCATGGCGCCGGCGTCGGCCGGGACCAGCTGCTCCACTGCGGCGACGAGCGCCGCGCGCCGGTCGATCAGGCTTTGCGCCAACGCCTTGATGTCCGGATCGCTCATCTGTTCGATGCGCGGCGCGAGCACGTCGAGCGCGGCGGCGAGCATCGACTGCGTGCCGTCGACCCACGCTTTCAGGTGGCTCGCGTCGGCCGGCTCTGGCGCGAACGACGGATCGTCGGTCGGCGACGCAAGCGCCACATGCAGTTCGCCGAGCCGCTTGCCGATGATGCCCGCGAGCTCGCTGTAGCCCTCCATCAGAATGGTTTCCTTGTCGCGGTCCGGCGCCGTCGCGGTTTCCGGATCGATCGCAATCGCGAGTTCGTCCACCGAGCGGCGCAGGTGATCGAGCGACCAGTTCCACGCGTCACCCTGGTTATCGATAAAGCCTTGCAGGATCGCGAGCGTATGCGGCACGCCTTCTGGATCGACGCGCACCACTTCGCCGTATAGCGGCGCGGTGTTCGCGTAGCCGAGCTGGGTCAGATAGCGGCTGATTTCCGCTTCCGGATGAATGCCGCTGACCAGCCGTCGCACCAGCTTGAGCACAGCGGCGTCCGCGATGATCAGCGAGCTGTTGCTCTGCTCGGCCGCGAGCCAGCGAATCTCCGGCCGCTCGCCGAGGTTGTCCAGTTCGGAGAAACGCTCGGTGGGCAAAAATTTGATTTCGCTCTTCTGCACGGTCGGCACGACCGCGCGTTCGCGCAGCTTGCGCAACACGTTGTGCGCGAAGATCGGCAGCGCGAACGCATCCGTCAGATGGCCGACATTGCGGCCGCGCCGCACCCGCGCCAACGCGAGTTGCATGAAGAGGGGCGTGGTGGTTTCCCCGCCCCAGGTGATCGCGATCGGCACTACGTAGCGTTCGGTGTGGTTGCCCACGTCTGCTTCGATTTCGGTGAATGCAAAGCCGCCGTTCGGAATCGTGGTCAACGCGGCGAGCCGCACCGCGTGCATCTTTTGATCCTTCGAGGCAAACCAGCGGCGCCGGCTCAGCCATGAAGGCAGCACTTCCGATTCGAGCAGGCGCACGTTTTCCGGCGTCGGGCCGCTTTGCCCTTCGCGGATCACGATCGTGACGAATTCGGGCAACGGCTCCGAGTGCGGCTGCGCCCAGGCGGGACGCTGACCGCTCTGGCACAGCATGAACCACAGGAAGCCGTACGGCGGGAACGTCAGCAGATAAGTCAGTTGGCCGATCGCCGGGAACACGGAGTCGGCGGTCATTTCGACCGGCACCGCGCCATTGAACTCGGACAGGTCGAGTTCGACCGCTTGCGGCGCGCGCGACAGATTCGCCACGCAGAGAATCGGCGGCTGGTCCGGCATCTCCCGCAGATACGCGAGGATCTTGCGGTTCTCCGGTTTCAGGAAGCGAATCGTGCCGCGCCCGAAGGTCTGCTTCGCGCGACGCGTGGCGAGCATGCGCCGGGTCCAGTTCAGCAGCGAATGCGGATCGCGGCTTTGCGCTTCGACGTTGACCGCGTCGAAGCCGTACAGCGAACCCATCACCGGCGGCAGCACGAGTTGCTCGGGGTCGGCGCGCGAGAAACCGCCGTTGCGGTCGGACGACCACTGCATGGGTGTGCGTACGCCGTCGCGGTCGCCAAGGTGGATGTTGTCGCCCATGCCGAGTTCGTCGCCGTAATAGATCACGGGCGTGCCGGGCATGGATAAAAGCAGCGAATTGATCAGCTCGATGCGGCGGCGGTCGCGTTCCATGAGCGGCGCGAGGCGTCGGCGAATGCCGAGATTCAGCCGGGCGCGCCGATCGCTCGCATAGGTGTTCCACAGATAGTCGCGCTCGGAATCGGTGACCATCTCCAGCGTCAGCTCGTCGTGGTTGCGCAGGAAAATCGCCCACTGGTTCGACTCCGCGAGGTCCGGCGTTTGCCGCATGATGTCGGTGATCGGAAAGCGGTCCTCGCTCGCGATCGACATGTAGATGCGCGGCATCAGCGGGAAGTGGAACGCCATGTGGCATTCGTCCTCGTCGCCGAAATACTCTTTCACGTCTTCCGGCCACTGGTTCGCTTCGGCGAGCAGCATCCGGTTCGGATACTCGGCGTCGATGGTCGCGCGGATCTTCTTTAGCACCGCGTGCGTTTCCGGCAGATTCTCGTTGTTCGTGCCTTCGCGTTCGACCAGATACGGCACCGCGTCGAGCCGCAGACCGTCGATCCCCAGGTCGAGCCAGAAGCGCATCACTTGCAGCACCTCTTTAAGCACCGACGGGTTGTCGAAGTTCAGATCGGGCTGATGCGAATAGAACCGGTGCCAGTAATAAGCGCCCGCAACCGGATCGTGCGTCCAGTTCGACGGTTCGGAGTCGATGAAGATGATCCGCGTTTCCGGATACTTCTTATCGGTATCGGACCACACATAATAGTTGCGATGGTTCGAACCCGGCTTTGCCCGGCGCGCGCGCTGGAACCACGGGTGCTGGTCCGACGTGTGGTTGATCACCAGCTCGGTGATTACGCGGATGCCGCGCGCATGCGCTTCCTGAATGAAGCGTTTGACGTCCGAGATCTGACCGTAGTCCGGATGCACGTTGCGATAGTCGGCAATGTCGTAGCCGTCGTCGCGCCGTGGCGACGGATAGAACGGCAACAGCCAGATCGCGTTCACGCCGAGTTCGGCGATGTAGTCGAGCTTCGCGATCAGGCCGGGAAAGTCGCCTACCCCGTCGTTGTTGGCATCGAAGAACGACTTGATGTGCACCTGATAGATGATGGCGTCTTTGTACCAGAGCGGATCGTCGCTCAGGGCCGCCGGCTTGCCGCGCCGCCGCGAGCGTGGGTTGGCCGCGCTGCTCGTCACTATGCCCGCTTGTCCCGGCGACGTGGTTTGGGCTGTATCGTCGCGCTTCATATTGCACCTTCGGTTGGGGTTGGGTTGCCAGCGTCCGCCTGATCGGCGCTGTCGGAATCGTTGTCGGCCTCAGCGGGGCGTTCGGCGGGCAGGCCGCCGAGCGGCGCGATGCTGCAGATCGAGAACGGCTGGCCCGACCCGAGCCGCACATGCTGCCGGCGGCCGTGCCATTCGAAGCGCGCGCCCGTCATCTGGTCGGTCACTTCCAGCGCGCCATGATCGTGCAGATGCCAGCATTGGAACGTGTGCCACGACAGTTCGATATCCGCGCCCTGCTCGTTGAACGGATCGAGGTTGATCGCGACGACGATCACGTTGTCGCGCGCCTCCGTCGCCTTCTCGAACACGAGGATGTGGTCGTTGTGCGCGGTCAGGAAAGTCAGCCCGAGATGCGTTTGCAGCGCCGGGTTCGCACGGCGAATCCGGTTCAAGGCCGTGATCTCGCCGACGATGTTGCCCGGCCGGTTCCAGTCCCACGCGCGCAACTGATACTTCTCGGAATTCAGATATTCCTCGCTGTTGGGCAGCGCGGCGGCCTCGCAGAGTTCAAAACCGCTATACACGCCCCACAACCCCGCCAGCGTCGAAGCGAGCGCCGCGCGAATCAGAAAGCCCGTACGTCCCTGCGATTGCAGATGACGTGGATTGATGTCCGGCGTATTGACGAAGAAATTCGGCCGGTAGAAGTCGCGCGCACCGGTTTGTGTGAGCTCGTTCATGTACTCGATCAAATCGCGCTTCGACTCGCGCCACGTGAAGTAAGTGTACGACTGTGAGAAGCCGATCTTGCCGAGCCGGTTCATCATGCGCGGACGTGTGAACGCTTCGGCGAGGAAGAGGGTGTCGGGATAGCGCGCACGCACGTCGGCCATCATCCATTCCCAGAACGGCAGCGGCTTGGTGTGCGGGTTGTCGACACGAAAAATGCGTACGCCGGCTTCGATCCAGAACAGGATCACGTCGCGCAGCGCGAGCCACAGGTCGGGCTTCGCGTCGTGCGCATAGAAGTCGGGATTGACGATGTCCTGGTACTTCTTCGGCGGATTCTCCGCGTAACGCAAGGTGCCGTCGGGCCGCCATGCGAACCATGTCGGATGCTCCTTCAGCCAGGGGTGATCCGGCGAGCACTGGATCGCGAAGTCGAGCGCGATTTCGAGGCCGTACGCATGTGCGGCGGCGAGCATCGCCTTGAAGTCGTCGAGCGTGCCCAGTTGCGGATGCACGGCGGTGTGGCCGCCCTCGGCCGCGCCGATCGCATACGGACTGCCCACGTCGCCGGGCTGTGCGTTCAGCGTGTTGTTGCGGCCTTTGCGATTGGCGAGGCCGATGGGGTGGATCGGCGGGAAATACAGCACGTCGAAGCCCATATCGCGGATGCGTGGCAGCTTCGTGGTCACGTCCGCGAAGGTGCCGTGGCGCGTTTCGTCGTCGCTCATCGAACGCGGGAATATCTCGTACCAGCTTGCGAAACGCGCGGCGGCGCGGTCCGCGTCGATCTTGTAGATCACCGGGTCGCGGCTCAGGAACGGCCGGTGGCGCGCGGCGGTCATCGCCTTCGCGGTGCCCGGCGCGAGAATCAGCGCGAGCCTCTCGGCGGCGTCGGCCTTCGCGAACTGCTTGACGATGTGTTCCAGCGGCTCCTTCTGCGCGCCTTCGGTCGTCTCCACTTCGGCGAGCACCAGCGCGAACAGATGTGCGGCTTCCTCCAGTTCGAGTTCGACGGTCTGCCCTGCCTTCAGCTTTTTCTCGATATGCTCGACGAGCGATGCAAAGTCGTCGCGCCACGCGATCACGCTGAACTCATGACGGCCGAGCCGTTCGAGCGGAATGCGCGCTGTCCAGATGTCGAGTCCGGCAGGCTGCGCGGGGCGCATCAGCGCTTCGTGCCAGGCGGTTTCGTCGGCGGCGCGCCAGATCACGGCGGCGGCGATCTTATCGTGACCTTCGGCAAAAATCGCGGCGCTGATTTCGGCGCGCTCGCCCACCGAGCGCTTCGCCGCGAAGCGGCCGTTGTCGACCGAGGGCATCACGCTTTCGATCGCCACGCGCGGCGCGTTGAGCGCCTCGAGCACGGTCCTGCGGCCACTGCGCTTGCTGTTGGGCTTGTCGACGGGCGGCGCGAGGCGGATCGGCTTTTCCGTCACCGCGCGCATCAGACGCACCGCGCCAGGCCCGAGCGTGAACGGCGTGAGGCCGGCGGGCACGGCGTGGGCCGGCGCATCCAGCGGCAGGAAGCGCGTGAAGTTGCCCGGCACGCCCGCGAGAAAGCGCGCGGGATCGACGCGCACCGGCGCGCCGAGTTCGGGATTGATCGCGATCAGCACCGCTTCGTCGGCGTCGCGCAGGTCCGGCTGGTCGGCGCGCAGCAGGACGGCGGCGGGGGCGCCGGGCCCGCTCAACGGGCGCAATTCACCATTGGCGTGCAGCGTCCGCGAACGGCGTGCGAGTTCGTTGGCATGGGTGACCCGCTCCGTGAGATTGAACTGCTTTGCCTGCACCGCGAGCGCGAATTGCGACGCGTCGCCGCGCGTTTGCGACATGGGCTCGGCGATGCCGTATTCGAAGCCCATCGGCATCATCCAGCCGGTGCCGAGCGCGACCGACGTGAAGAGCGCGCGCCGGTAAGCCCGTTCGACGATGGCGGCGTCATGTACGTCGGTCAGATCCGCGGCCAGACGCGTGCCGTAGGGCGCTTCCGGAAACGCGATCGGAGCGCCGATGCGCGCAAGCGCGGCATGCTCCTCGATCATCCAGCTCGCGCGAAAGTCCCACCAGCGCACCGACGAGAACACGCTATCGAAGCCCGCGCTCACGAGCCCAGGCAGATCGTCGCGCGCGAGGCCGGGAGTGGCGGCAAGCAGGCGCACCTCGGGATGCTTCGCGCGCAGCGCGTCGCCGAGTTGGCGCCACACGGCGGCTGGCACCCGATGCGGCGAATCGAAGCGGAATCCCCCGACGCCCGCGTCGGCCAACGCGAGCAGCTGCTGCGTCCACCAGCCGGTGAGCGCATCGCGGCTGCCGGCGTCGTTGAAGTTCGCGTACGCGACGTTGTCCTCGCGATGCACATGGCGCGGATCGAGCCGCGCCTCTTCGGACTCGAACGGGTGAAACCAGTCGGCATGCTCGGCGTATAGCGCGCCATCGGCGGCGATCCGGTCGATCACCAGATCGACCAGCAAGGTCAGGCCATGCTGGCGAGCGGCGTTGCAGAGCGTTTGCAGTGCATCCGGCGCGGGTTGCTGCGCCTCGAACACCGGATGCAGCCGGGCGTGATTGCCGACCACCTGTCCGTGGCCCGCCTGTCCCGGCTCGAACAGGCCGCCGATCAGCGCGTGATCGAAGCCCAGCGCGGCCGCATGAGCGAACTGCGCAGGCCAGGCATCGAGCGGCCCCACCAGCAGTGAATGAAAAAAGTAAATCCGCGGCGCATACCCGTTTGGAGGTTCCATCGATGGTTTCCAGATTCGTCCTGCTGCGTGTGGATGCAGTTGGCATGCGATCACAGCGCTCATTGGGCTTCCAGAGCCGGCTACCGCGAGCAGCGTCAGCGAGGGCGCGTACTGGTCAATGTAGTGCAAAGATCGTCACGCCGCTGGCCAGTCGACGGTGCTTTGGCGCCAGACTCCCGCAGCCCTGGCCGGGCACAGCTATCGGGGAGCGGCAGCAAGCGTTGTGCCAGGCGGTGCCTGCAGCGAATCGAAAGGGAGGGCGAACGAACGTGTTGAGGCCAAAGCGCGCCGGACGTGAACCGGTAGCCCGGTGCGATCAGGCAGGGCTTGCGTGTAAAACGGGCGGGCGTCGCGCGGCTTTTACAACGGCCGTACGTGAAACGGCAGCGTCGCAGCGCAAGGCGACCGCGCGAGCGATCCTCGTACGGTGGGTGGCGTCACGACCCGAGCAGTCCCGCTGCGATGTTCACGCACAAGCCCAGCACGGCGACATTGAAGTAAAACGACAGAATGGACTGCGCGAGCGCGGCGCGGCGAATCGAACGCGAGCGCAATACCACGTCCGAGGTTTGCGAAGCGACCGCGATGGTGAACGAGAAATACAGGAAGTCCCAGTAGTTCGGCTCGAGCCTGTGATCGGGAAACAGCAACGCGGTCTCGGTAGCGTCCGTGTCGAAGTAGAGCCGCGCGTAGTGCTGCGTGAAGATGGTAGGAATCATGAACCATGCGCCGATCAGGGTGAGACCGGTCAACAGGTAATGCCATGCACTCGACGCTCCAGCGGTGCCTTTCGCCGATGCGAGTTCCAGCACGATCGCCGCAATGCTCGCAATGGTCGCGACACAGATCACGAAGAGCACGACGCCCGCGCTTTCATCCTCGCGCCGCGCGGATTCGCGAACCCGGTGTTCGTCGGCGAAGGCCATGTGCACCCAGATCATCAACAGATAGCTCCAGATGGCGGCGTCCCAGCCGATCAGCGCGCGCGCCGTCGCGCTGACATGCCAGGGTACCAGCAGCGTGACCACGATGCCGATCAGGAGGCCAAGCACCGTGCGCGGCCGATTGCGAAGCACTTGCGGGTAGTATTTGGTGAGCATGGGATCGGGCGTGAAAGACAAGTGAGCGGTAGTGTGAGCGGCAACGGTGTGGCGGATTCTACCTTGCTGTTCTGCAACGGCCGCCGCCACGTCGGTGCATGCCGGCGCGGCCGCACCCGCTACGCACGTCGCAATACTCCTCGGAGATGTTGGGTTTGCGGTAAAAGCGTCCCTGAAACCGACCGATTTTGCGTCGTTTTCCGTCGTTTTTGCCAGTCAACACGCCAGGATACGATCGGAACCGCGCATACGTACCGGGCGATGCAGCATTATCATGAGTGAATGGCTTCCGTACTCGTCAACCCCGTCCAGCATCATCCCGCCAATGCGCACGGTCGCGACTTCGTGGTCGGCGATCTGCACGGCTGCGTCGATGCATTGCGCTATCTGCTGAACCTTATCGCGTTCGACCCGCTGTGCGACCGGCTTTTTTCGGTCGGCGATCTGGTCGATCGCGGCGAGCATTCCGAGCAGGCGCTGGCGTTGCTCGACAAGCCCTGGTTCTTCCCCGTGCTCGGCAATCACGAAGACGCGCTGTGCGCGGTCGCCGAAGGGCGATTGCGGCGCGAGTGGTGGTTCGGCATTGGCGGCGCGTGGGCCGTGAACGTGCCCGACGAACGCTTGCAGCATTACGCGGAAGTCTTGCGCACGTTGCCGCTTGCGCGCGTGGTCGGCAGCGGGAAAGGGCGCTTCAATGTTCTGCATGCCGAATTCTTCGGCACAGACGCGGATCTCGATGCGGGAGATTTCTCGTTCGAAACCCGCGAGCGAATGCTCTGGGGACGCGACCTGGCGGTGGGCAACTACGATGCGGCGAGGCAACGCGGGCTTTCGCTGACCTATTGCGGGCATACGCCGATGCGAGACATCACGCAGATCGGTTCGCAAGTGTTCATCGACACAGGCGCGTTCGGCCCCGGTGGCAAACTGACGATCGTGCAGCCCGAGGCGTTGCTGCGCTGGTCGGTTTCGGTCGACGAAGCGCGCGCCGAAGGAGCAGCGGCGCTGGCTTTACCCTGAGCGCGGCTCGCAGCGCCCGTTGCCGCACTGGCGTCGCTCAGCCCACCTGGCTGAGTTCGAACACCATGTCCACGCTTCTGCCATTCCAGTTGTATTCCAGATACGCCGCGTGATGGCAGTCGCGCAGCAACGTGGTGCGGAACGCTGCGAGGCACTCGCCTCCGGTATCGCGCACCGACGGATAGACGATACCCGGCGCACCCGCCTCGCGCACCGCGCGGCCGAGCGATTGACCCGCCACATAATCGTCCGGCGACAGCACGGCGAGGTCGAGCGAAGGGTCGTCGCGCAGATCGACCACCTTGCCTTGCGCGGCCACTGTGTAGAGACGCATTTGCTGGCGGCTCGGCGGCTCGGCGGTCGCTTCCAAAAATTTCCCGGTGTGATAGCGCGTCTCCGCGATCGCGGTGGCGCGCGAGCGGGCGCAATAGAACACGCCGTAAGTGCCGTCTGAAAAGCGGCTGCCAAGCGGATTGAGATGCGTCAGCGCGGCCATGATCGGTCCATAGCCGGGGCCGAAGCGCCGCTCTTCGCGCGGCACCAGGTCGAGTTCGCCGATTTCGGTGCGCAGCCGGTCGTTGGTCATCGCCTCGAGCGCGTACAGCGCGTCAAAGTCTTCGGGCGAAGCGACGCGGTCGAACAGGTTGATGGCCGGGAACCGCGTGGGAATCACACGATACGCGGGCGACCAGTCGAGCGGCGCGGTGCGCCAGCGGTCCTGCCAATGCGGTTGTGTCACGCCCAGCCGCCTCGCATTGCGTCGAGATACTGGCGCACGGCCACGAGGTCGCTGATGTTGCCGGCCAGCATACGGTCCAGCGCACGACGGCCGCCGAACGGCGGCGCGCTGTTGGGGCGCTTGATCCAGGCATCGGCGGCGTGGGGCTGCGGCAGCAGAATCTGCAGCGCCTTGTAGATACCGAGCAGCAGCGACAAGCGTTCAAGCGTGTCGCGCCCGAGCCGCGCTGCCTCGGGCGTCTGCTTCCATTTGAAGAAGGTGGAGCGGCCGGGCGAGCCGAGCAGCACGATCTGCTCGTCGGCGTTCAGGTCCCAGTCATGCGCGATCTTGAAGAACGCGCGCAACCCTGCGGCGGACATTTCGGAAAACGTAGGTTCCGAAATCGGCCGGCGAATCGGCGCTTCAGGCGGGTCGAGGCGGGCAGCGTGAGCCATGAGTGGGTAAGTCCCTATGTGTACTTAAAAATGATGTTAGTCTAAATATGGATTTTTGCAAGAGAATATAATCACGGCTCGTCATGCAGTGGAAGATCGGGAGAAGCAGAAGATGGGCATTCGAGTAGTGGCAGCGGCGTTGGCGGTGTGGTGTGTGTCGGAAGCGGCGATGGCGGCGGGTTATGCGGAAGTGTGGAATCCGCCTGAGGCGAGCAGGCATGTGACGAAGCATGCTGCCAAGAAGCCGGGCGTTGCGACCAAGGCCGAGTCGAAGCACATGGCGAGTGTGCGGCACGGGGCGCCGGCGGTGGAAGCGGCACGCGGCAGCAAATTGGCCGCGCATGGCGGCGTGAAGAAGTTCGCAGGGAAAGGTGGCGCGACGCAGAGCGCCAAGGCGCTGGGTTCAGGCAGGCTCCAAGGGAAGGCCACATTGATGGCGCAGGGCGGCAAGCCGCATGCCCAACTCATCCGAAGCAAGCCGGGGCAAGGCGGGGTTGAGCACGCCAACCTGGTCGTGCCGCGTACGGCTCGTCCGCAAGTCGCAGCGGTGGCGGCGAAGCCGGCGGCGCCCACCGCGAACACTCGGGCGATCACCGCAAACGTTAGCGGGGGGCAGGCTCGCGCAAATACTGATCCGGCAACCGCGAGTAGCGGTTCGTTGCCGCCCATCATCCATTAAAGCTGGCTGGGTTTGCGGCGCGCGTGTCGTGGCGGTGGCCGCGCCGCTGTGCGCCCGGTCCGGAAAATCCGCGCGGACGGTCTTCGGCACCCGACTGTTGATCTTCCGGCAGCGTAGCTTTCTAGCCTGGCGAAAAAGCCGCGCGCACCATCCGTGGAGCGCGCGGTCTCGTCATTGCATGGCCAATCCATTCGCCATCAAGCGCAACGTCTCCCTGGAGCGCGCATCCCTCACCCGCGAATGCAGCGTCACCCGCGACTCCGGCAGCGCCGGCAAGCCGAGCCGCGCGCCGACATCGAGCAAGCCGCGCGGCGCGATGCGGCGCGCCAGCGGTGACACGGCCAGCCCCGCGGCGACCGCGGCGCCTACGGCTGCCACGCCCCCGCCGACAAACACCTCCTGCCACGCAATCGCCGCCTCGCCGAGCGCGCGCAGCGCAGTGTCCCGCACGTTGCACGGCGGGCTCAGCAGCGCCAGCGACAGCGGCTCGCCGACCCTCGGCAGCCAAGCCGGCGTTGCCAGCCAGCCGAGCGCTTCGCTGAATAGCACTTGCGTGTCGTCGCGCGGTGCTTCGTCGGCGCCATAGCGGACGATCACCGCGTCGAACCGGCGCTCGTCGAATTGCGCGAGCAGCGCCGCCGACGTCCCCATGTGCAGTTCGATCACCAGACCCGGATCGTGCGCGTTAAGCCGGCCGAGCAGTTGCGGCAAGTCGGGCCCCGCCACATGCTCGCTCAACCCCAGCACGAGCCGCCGCCGCTCAACCGACAGTGAGCCCAGCGCGCGCTCATGTGCGTTCAACAACTCGCGTGCGGCGTCAAGAAACGCATTTCCGTCGACGGAAAGACGTACTACGCGCGGTGTGCGCTCCAGCAACTGCTTGCCGAGTTGGGCTTCGAGCCGCTTGAGCTTCAGGCTGACGGCCGATTGCGTAGTATCCAGCGCGTTTGCGGCGCGGGTGAAACTGCGTAGGTCCGCCACCAGCACGAACGCGCGCACCGAATCGAGATCGAGGACTTTCATTTCATTCGAATATAGCTGAAATAGCCGGCGATATCTGTTTATTATGACTGAGCGCGCCTATGCTGTGATCGTCTCATCACCGCCACGAGGGAGTTTCATCATGCCGCTGACCCGAATCGCATTGCGCGCCGGCAAGTCCGTCGAATACCGGAAGGCGTTGACCGACAGCATCCAGCGCTCGCTGGTGGCAACGTTCAACGTGCCGAAGGACGACCAGTTCGTGCTGATCACCGAACACGAGGCCGGCAATCTGATCTACGACAGGCAGTACCTGAACATCGAGCGCAGCGACGATTTCGTCGTGATCCAGCTCACGGTGAGCAATACCCGCACGATCGACCAGAAGAAGGCGCTATACCGGCGCGTCGTCGACGAGTTGGCGCAATCGCCGGGGCTGCGGCGAGAGGATGTGTTCATCAATCTCGTCGAGGTGGAGAAGGAGAACTGGTCGTTCGGCAACGGAATCGCGCAGTACGCGGTGTGAACGCCGCGATGGTGGGACGTCACGCTCGGGAAGCGGCGGGGTGGCGCCTCCACATGCGTCGTTCCCCGCACTCGGTTCGTGAGCAAAGCCCCCACCCCTCACGCGATCGTATCGATCACTCCGCCGTCCACGCGCAGCGCCGCGCCCGTGGTGGCGGAGGCCTGCGGCGAACAGACGTACACGACCATATTGGCCACTTCCTCAGTCGTAGCCGGGCGCTGGATGATCGAACTGCTCCGATGTTCGCGCACGAATTCCGTGGCGACCTGTTCGACGCTTTTGCCTTGTTGCTTCGCGGTGTCTTCCACCATCGAGCGGAAACCCGCTGAAAGGGTGGGTCCGGGCAGCACGGCATTGACCGTCACGCCGCTGCCGGCCGCCTGCTTGGCGATGCCTCGCGCAATGCTCAACTGCGCCGTTTTCGAGAAACCGTACGCGAGCATATCCGCCGGAATATTCAACGCCGACTCCGACGAGATGAACACGACGCGTCCCCACTTGCGCTCCATCATCCCCTTCAGGTAATGGCGCGTGAGCCGCACGCCCGACATCACGTTGGTCTGGAAGTAGCGCTCCCAGTCGTCGTCGGCGGTGGTGAAGATATCGCCGGGTCCGAAAACGCCGAGGTTGTTCACGAGGATGTCCGCGTGCGGCACCGCTTGCGCCAGCGCGTCGCAGCCTTGGCGCGTGCCCAGGTCGCCGGCGAATCCCTGCAAGCTCGCTTGCGGCGCCGACTCGCGGATCGTTTCGATGGCGCGCTCTACCGCTTCCTGCGTGCGTCCGTTGACGATGGTGCGCGCCCCCGCCGCGGCAATGCCGGTGGCGATCGCCAGTCCGATGCCCGCCGTGGATGCGCTGACGATAGCGGTTTTGCCCGAGAGATCGATGTTCACTGTGTTGCTCCTTCTTGACGTTGCGGGAACCGGCGATGGCCGGTCGTGCTGAAGAATGCAAAGGCGAAGTGTCGAAGCGTCGAGCTGAAAGTATCCCATCTATCCGTTCGTCCGATTTCGCGCCGTGCTGGCGCGCGGGCCGATGAGCGGGCGGACCAGCGGGCAGTGGCTTGGGCGCGCGTCGTTATAATGCTTCGATGTCCTTTGCGGTCGCTTGCTGGAGATTTGAACGCTTTTCGCCATGGCATCCGAACAACCCGATCCTCACAACGAATCCCTTGAACTCGGCGGCTCCGTCTGGTTTCAGGCCGGCGCGCACACGCTCGGCGGCGCGTCGCGGATCGCGCTGCTCGCGGCCATCGGCGAAACCGGATCGATCACGAGCGCGGCCAAAGCGGTCGGCATGAGCTACAAAGGCGCGTGGGACGCCATCGACACGATGAACAACCTCGCCGGCGAACCGCTCGTCGTACGGCTGACCGGCGGCAAGGGCGGTGGCGGCACCACGCTGACCCCGCGCGCCGTGAAGTTGATCGAGACGTTTCGCGCGGTGGAGCGCGAGCATCGGCGTTTTCTGGAACGCGCCGGCGCGGCGATCGAAGGTTTCGCGACGGATTGGGATCTGATCGGCCGCATCGGCGTAAAGACCAGCGCGCGAAACCAGTTCTACGGCACCGTGTCGACGATCACACGCGGCACGGTCAACGACGAGGTCTCGCTGACGCTGCCCGGCGGCCACACGATCGTCGCCGTGCTCACGCATGAGAGCACCGAAACGCTGGGCCTCGCCGAAGGCGCGGCGGCGTTTGCGTTGATCAAGGCATCGTGGGTTGTGCTGCTCGTCGAGGACGCGAGTTGCGCGCCGCTCAGGCTGTCGGCGCGCAATCAGTTGCGCGGCACGGTGCAGAGCGTGAAGCGGGGTGCGGTGAATGCCGAGGTCACGCTAGCGCTCGCAGGCGGCGCAGTCGTGACCGCGGTCGTCACCAATGAGAGCGTGGATGCGCTGCGTCTCACGGAAGGCGCGAACGCGGTGGCGGCGTTCAAGGCATCGAGCGTGATTCTAGGGGTGAAGGACTGAGCGTTGGGCGCAGGCAGGCGGCCCCCGGTGAGGCGGCCCGGCACCGCGCGCCCGTCCACCTCAGGGCGCGCTCGGCGCATACCCGACGAAAGTCGGATGCTCGCGCACGCAGCCGTCGCTGACTTGCACGACCTGATCGCCGAAAGCGGCGACGTCCTCGGGATCGTGCGTGATCAACACCATCGGAATGTCGAGCCGCGTTTGCAGCTCCGCAAGTTCGCGGCGCATGCGCTGGCGCAACGCGCTGTCGAGTGCGGAGAAGGGTTCGTCCAGCAACAGCAGCCGAGGTTGCGCGACGAGTGCCCGCGCCAGCGCCACGCGCTGCTTTTGTCCCCCCGACAACTGCACCGGATGATTGCCCGCGACGCTCCTCAGCTCCAGCGCGTCCAGCCAGTATTCGACTTGCGCATGCGCATGCCGCGGGCGCGGATTGAGCCAGCCTCGCTGCAAGCCGAAGCCGATGTTCTGCCGCACGTTCAGATGTGGAAACAGCGCATAGTCCTGGAACAGGTACGCGATCTTGCGCGACTGGGGTCTGAGGTCGACGCCGCGCGCGCTGTCGAAGAGCGCATCGCCGTACAGCGTGATCGCGCCTTCGTCGGGGCGCAAGAGGCCGGCGATCGCCTGCAAGGTCAGCGTTTTGCCGGCGCCCGACGGGCCGAACATCACGACACGTTGCGCGGTGGCTTTGAACGTCACGTCGAGCGTGAAGCGGCGCTCGGCGCTTTCGAAGGTCTTGCGGATGTCGACGGCGAGCGGCATGTCAGCGTGAACTCAACAACGTGTGCTGCGGCACGAGACGGCCCGCGAGCAGCAGGATCACGACGCACGTCACCGAAGTCACGACCACGAGGAGATTCGCACTGCTGTCGTCGCCGGCCTGCACGGCGGAGTACACCGCCACCGAGAGCGTCTGTGTGCGGCCCGGCAGATTGCCCGCGATCATCAGCGTCGCGCCGAATTCGCCGAGTGCGCGCGCGAACGCCAGCAGCCCGCCGGCGAGAATGCCGCGCGCGGCGAGCGGCAGGCTCACGCGAAAGAACACCGCCGTTTCGCCGATGCCGAGCGTGCGTGCCGCCCGCTCGAGCTGCGGATCGACGGATTCAAACGCGGCGCGCGCCGATTTCAGCACCAGAGGAAACGCCACGACAGTCGCCGCAATCACCGCGCCCTGCCAAGTGAACACCAGCTGAATATCAAGGCGGTCGAGCCACGCGCCGATCACGCCGCGCCGCCCCAGCAGCACCAGCAGGTAGTAGCCGAGCACGGTGGGCGGCAGCACGAGCGGCAGCATCAGCAGCGAATCGATTACATCGCGCGCGTTGCTGCGCCAGCGCGACAAACCGAAGGCCGCCGCGACACCGAACACCAGATTGAGCGCGGTGGCCCAGCCCGCCACTTTCAATGACAGCAGCAGCGGAATCCAGACCTGTTCCATGAGCGCGCGATCCCGTGAACGAATGCGCGTCAATGCGCGGGCTTGAAGCCGTACTTCGCGAGCACGGCCTGGCCGGCCGGCGACAGCACGAACTTCATGAACGCCTGAGCGTCGGCGGCATGTCGGCTACCTTCGACCTGCGCGATCGGATAGGTGATCGGCGTTTGCGCCGGCAGATTCAGCGCGACCTTGACCTTGCCGGGCTGGATCGCGGCGTCGGTGCTGAACACGAAGCCGGCGTCGACTTCGCCGCGCGCCACGTAGTCGAGGCTCTGACGCACGTTCGACGCCAGCACGGCCTTCGCGCTCACTGCGTCCCACAGGCCGGCGGCTTGCAGCGCGCCTTGCGCATAGCGGCCCACCGGCACCGAAGCCGGATCGCCGAACGCGACCCGCTTCACGTTCGCCGAGGTCAGATCGCTCAGCGTCGCAGGCGCGAAATGGCTGTCCGCGGGCACGATCAGCACCAGCGAATTGGCGGCGAAGTCGCGGCGCGAGGCCGGCACGATCACGTGGGCGGCGGCGGCTTTGTCCATCGCCTTCTGATCCGCGGACGCGAAGACGTCGGCGGGCGCGCCTTTGACGATCTGCTGCATCAGCACGTAGGAGGCGCCAAAATTGAGCAGCACCTTGGTGCCCGGGTGCTGCTGCTCGAAGACTTCGCCCACCGCCTCGAACGCGTTGGTCAGGCTGGCTGCGGCAGACACCACGAGTTCGTCGGCGCGCGCATTCGCGCTGATAGCGACGGACAATGCGCTGGCGACGCATAGCGCGCGTTTCGGAAGGCACGGTAAAAGGGTCATGAGGGGCTGAATGGCCGGCGGGAGCCGGCGCGGCGAGCTAAACGACGATCGTAATATACCAAACAACATAGCGGTGCTCGCAATTATGACGGTTCAGTAACGCTTCTAATGCGTTGGTAAGCAGGGGGAACGCGTCAGACCGGCGTGGTTCGGGGCGGCGCGAGCGTATTGAGCGTTTGCGGCAGCGACGCGGCCGCGGCCGGGCGCACCTCGCGCACAGCCTTCCACTTCGCGCGGATGAACGGCCTGTCGTGACCGGAAACCTTGAGCGCAATATGCGTGACCCAGCGCTGGGTGGGCACATGCACCCCGTGCATCAACACGGCGAGCACCAGCATGCTGACGGCGACCGGCAACGCGGACAGACGTCCCGGCTCGCGATTCCATACGATGCGCACAAACAGCAGTGCTGCCAGCGCCCCCGTCAGGCAACCGGTGACGGCCTCGGACGGCGAATGAGCGCTCAGCGCGACGCGCGACAAACCCACCGCGACACCCGCCGCCAGCCCGAGCACAACGCCGAACAGGCGAATCGCCCGGGTAGCGGGCAGCAGCATCAGGAAGAAAGCGACCGGATAGACGGCGGTCGACAACATGGCATGGCCGCTGACGCCGGTGAAATCCAGTTCGCGCACGCCGACACCCCAGCCGAGGAACGCGAGCTTGGTCACCGTGACCACGCCGATGGCCGCGCCGAGCAGCAGCAGCCAGCCCGCTGCCATGCGCCACGAGTAGCCGAGCGCCAGCCACAGGGCGATCGCGAGGGCGAGCGGCAGCGTCATGCCGGCCCCGCCGAGACTGGTGATCGAATACCACAGATGAAGAGGTAAATCGGGCATGGCAGGAGCGCGCGACCCAGGCCGCGTAGCGTCAGGTTGGGGAAGAAAGCAACGCGCGCACGGCGCGGAGCATCGACGCGGCACAGATCGCGGGTCTTTGGCTCAACCGCCAGTATAGACGGGTGCGGCGCCACGGTCGCGCCGGCTGCTGCGCAGTTTGACAGTCGAACCGGCCGGCGCACGCGGCTGGCGAACCAGCGCGCAGCCTTCACGCTGGCTGCGGTGCCCGCTGGTCGCCGAGCGGAAATGGGCATTGAGCTGCGGTCGCGGCAAACCGGCATCGCCTGCAAATTGATGTTATTGTGCATTGCACAAGAACCATCGTTGCGCGGTTTTGTCGAACCGCCTGCCCCTTTTTGCGAGGTCATTCACCGATGGCAAAAAGTCTATCGAAAATCTGGCTGCGCGGTCTGAAGCGACTGCTCGCCATTCAAACCGAGCACGCTCGAAAGACCACCAAGCGCGTCGCCGCGCGGCCGGCGCGCGCTGCCAGCAGCAAGCCGTCCGCCAAGGTTCGTCCGGCCAAGCCGGCATCTGCGCTGCGCGGCGCCGCGAAGCGCGAAGCACCGCGCGCCGCCCCGCGCGAGTCGCGGGTGCGCCCGCGCGCGTCCGCCTGGACGAGCGGTTCGTGGAGCCGCTCGTTTCATTCCGCGCCCGCCGCGCCGGGGCGGCTCGTCAATCATCTTCAGTTCGGGTTGTATGTGCCGCCGGGACATGCCCTCGAAGCGATGCCGCTGGTCGTGATGCTGCACGGTTGCACCCAATCCATCGAGGAGTTTGCCGAAGGCACGCGGATGAACGTGCTGGCCGATCGCTACGGCTTTGCGGTGGTTTATCCGGAGCAGTCGAAACATGCGCACTCGCACCGCTGCTGGCACTGGTACGACGCCGGCGACACCGCCGGCGGTGCCGAGGCGCGCGCGGTGGTGTCACTGGTCGATGCGCTGGTCGCGGAGCATGGATTCGATGCCGAGCGCGTGTATGTCGCCGGCATTTCCGCCGGCGCGGGACTCACGGCGCTTCTGGCCGTCAGATATCCCGAGCATTTCGCCGCGGTCGCGCTGCATTCCGGCCCCGCGCTCGGCGAAGCCCGCTCGGGCATTACCGCGATGGACGTGATGCGGCGAGGCGCGCGCCGCGAGCCGGTCGCGCTCGCCGACGAAGTGGTCGACGTGGCCCACTACCCGGGCATGCCGGCGATCATCGTCCATGGAGACGCCGATCACGTGGTCGCGCCGGTCAATGCGGACCAACTGGCGGTGCAATTCCTGCGGCTGAACCGCATCGTCGACGCAAATGGCGCGCGCAAATCCGGTGACGTGCGCGAGGAGCGCAAGAGCGGTGTGGTCATGCGCGACCACGTGCGCAGCGGCCGGCGCGTGGTGCGTCTGTGCCGCGTGCAGGGGCTTGCCCATGCTTGGTCCGGCGGCGACGACGCCGTGCCGTTTCATTCCGCCAAAGGCCCCGACGCGAGCGCGATGATCTGGGAATTCTTCAAGCACCAACGGCGCACGGGCGCCGGTAGGACCGCTGAGAGCGCCACCGCAGCGGCCTCTTGAGGCGACCGGTGTCTTCCAGGCAACACTTCGAAATGAGCGCTGGCGCGATCCTAGGGTTTTCCCTATAATACGGGTTATCCCCTAGGCGTTATGCCTACTCATTGCCGAGGTTGATCATGTACCTGCTTAGCCGCCTGTTTCTCTTCCTGACCAAGTCGCCCGACCAACTCGCGAAAGAACGTGCTGACGCTTATCTCGCGGAGGCTACGGATCTCTACGACCTCGAATTCCGCATGCGCAAGCTCGATCGCGAAGTGGACGTTCGCCAACCGTCATGGATGATGCAGCACTGAGCTGCTAAAGCTTCAGCATCGGCGCGTAAAGTTTGGCCGATGTTCAGGCGACGCGCGCAAGCTGTCATTTAGAGAGGCGCACGCTCGCTTCGGTCATCCCGAGTCAATGGCACTCTGGTGTGGTTCAGCACTGCGGCGAACGTGACCGTTGCATCCCGACACCCCCGGTCCTCTCCTCTCCTCTCCGCTCAGCGGGCGCTCACTTGCCGAAACGGGCGAGCGTGCGTGCGCGTGCTTCGGCGTGGTCGACAATCGGTGCCGGATAGTCCTTATTCAACTCCACGCCGTACTCGGCCAGCCGCTCGGCTCCAGCCAGCCATGGTGCGTGTATCCATTTGGCAGGCAGCTTCGCAAGCTGGGGCAAATAGCGTTTGATGAAGCGGCCCTCAGGATCGAATTTCTCCGATTGCGTGATCGGGTTGAAGATCCGGAAATACGGCTGCGCGTCGCATCCCGTCGATGCTGCCCACTGCCAGCCACCGTTATTCGCCGCGAAATCGAAGTCGTTAAGTTGTTGCGCGAAGTAGCGCTCGCCGAGCCGCCAGTCCACGCCCAAATCCTTCACCAGAAAACTCGCTGTCACCATCCGCAGACGGTTATGCATGTAGCCGGTGCGGTTTAGCTGCAACATTGCCGCGTCGACGAGCGGGTAGCCGGTGCGCCCATCGCACCAGGCGGCGAATGCCTCGTCGGCCTCGGGGCCGCGTTCCCAGCGCAGCCGGTCGTACTCTTCCTTGAACGACGCGCCACTCGCGAGACGCGGATGGTGTGCCAGGATCATGAAGTAGAAATCCCGCCAGATGAGTTCGGACAGCCAGATGGCCGCGCCCTGTCCGTCGGGTTGCAACGACATCTCGTGAGCAAGGCGCGCGAGCGTGCGGATTGAAACCGTGCCGAAGCGCAGATGCATCGACAGGTAGCTTGGACCCTTGGCGGCGGGGAAATCGCGCCGCTGCGCGTAGCTGTCGATGCGGGTCGTGAAGTCGTTGAGCAGACGTTGCGCGCCGCTCATGCCGGTGGGCAGCTTCAGCTCGGAGAGGTTGCTCGGCGCAAAGCCGAGCGCATCCAGCGTCGGTAGCGGGCGGTTCAGCTTGGGTGGCAGCGCGGCCAGATGCTTCGCGTAGGTTTCCACCGGGTACGGCTTCAGATCGAAAGCGCTCACGCGCTTGAGCCACGCGTTCTTGTAGGGCGTGAACACGGTGAAGGGCTTCCCCTGGCCGGTCAATATTTCGTCCCGTTCGAAAATCACCTGGTCCTTGAACGTCAGCCACTGCCGACCGGCTGCGGCGAGACGCTGATGCACGGTCTCGTCGCGCTCGATCGCGACCGGCTCGTAATCGTGGTTCGCGAATACCGCTTCGACGCCGAGTTCTTCGGCGAGCTTGGGCACGAGGTCAGCGGGGTCGCCGTATAGCACGATCAGGCCGCCACCGTGTGCGCGCAATGCGTCATCCAGTTCCTGCAGCGCGGCGAGAATCAGGTCGATTCGGCGGTCCTGCGCCTGGCTGCCCGGATGGCGCGCCTGCCACGCATCGACGAGCGGCTGCAGGATGGTCGTGTCGAACACGAACGTGCACCAGACGCGCTCGCAATGCTTGAGCGCGTAGTAGAGGGCTGCATGGTCCGTGCTGCGCAGATCGCGGCGAAACCACACCAGGCCGGTATTCAAGCTGTCGTACAGACGCCGGACGCGTGTCATCGGGTTGTCGTTGGGATGAGGGTTTGCTGCTCCAGCGATTGCAGGCCACCAGCGATGGCGACGTCCACCGATGTTACAGATGGCCTGCCACGTTCACAAATGGATCAACGCCCGCCCCATTTTGCACGGTGCGGGCGCTCGCCGTGGCGCGGGACCGTCTTGCCGTGCGCCGCGCACCTGCTTCATAGGCGCCTGGTTGAGACTGCCGCTTACGCGATGTGCAGCCGCACAGCCACGTTATTGCGAGTAGCGTTCGAATACGGACACACCTGATGCGCCGCGTCGACCAGTTCCTTCGCCGAGTCAGCCGGCAGGCCAGGCAGCGAGATGCGCAGATCGATGTCGAGCGCGAAGCCGCCTGTGTCGTTCGGACCGATGCCCACTTCCGCGGTCACTTGCGTGTCGGCGGGCAAAGCCTGCTTTTTCTGGCCCGCAACAAATTTCATTGCACTCAGGAAGCAGGCCGAGTACCCAGCCGCGAACAGCTGTTCCGGATTGGTGCCCGCGGCGCCATTGCCGCCCAGCTCACGCGGCGCGGCCAGCTTGACGTCCAACGCATTGTCCGACGATACGGCGTGACCGTCGCGGCCACCAGTGCTCGTTGCGCTTGCTTTGTAGAGGATGTTCATGGTGTTGCTCCTTGTCTGGATCGTTCTGGATCGGTTGGATTTGCCTGGGTTTGCATGCTTGCCGCGATTTCCCGGCCACCGTTGTGGCGGTGCGCTATCGGAGCGGCGTGTGTCAAAGATAGAGTACAAATCATTTGTGTGCAAACTAATTTTTGGTATTTAGCCGATAGCCTGCGTTTGCCGCACGCCGGCTAGCGATCCAGATGATCGTTAAGCGTGGCCCGCAGGCGAGTGAGGTCGTCGCGCAGACGCAGCAGGAATTCCGGCGTTTGCTGGGTCGCGCAGAAGATTTCCCCAGGGACTTCGCGCGCCTGGCGCTTGAGCGCCCGGCCGGCTTTGGTGAGCCGGATATAGACGAGCCGCTCATCGTCGACACCGCGCACGCGCTGTAGCAGGCCCTGCGTTTCCAGGCGCTTGAGTAGCGGTGTGACCGTCGCGGAGTCGAGGTTCAGACGGGTGGCCATGTCCTTGACGGTGACGTCGTTGTTCTCCCACAGCACCAGCATCGTCAGATATTGAGGGTACGTGAGCCCCAGTTTCTCGAGCAACGGCTTGTACGCTTTCGTCATGGCGAGCGAGGTCGAGTACAGGGCGAAGCACAGTTGCTCGTCGAGCGTAAACGGCAAGGCGGGGCGCTGGGTCATGGTGCATCTCAGGTAAAAGAGCGCACAAATGGATTGCGCTCAAACCATTGTGCCGCAATTTACTGGCGCTTGACGAGTGAAGACGGGATCGAGCGAAGCGGGACGGCGAGCGCCGTCGCGGGGCGGCCGGCAAGAATAGGGGCGGGCGCCAGAACAGCGCGAGTCCAACGACTCAAGCTGCCATCTACGGTGCCGGCGTGGTCGGCAGATCCGGCGCTGCAGGGGTTGGCACCCCGAAGCAGCCGCGATAAGTTGCGTAAAACGAGCAGTACAGCATGGTCGTGACGATCATCGTGGCGGGCATCAGGACCGCGAACGCGAAATCGGCCGCGCCCAGCGCCTGCATCAGCGCTGACAGGCCGAGGGATACCGTGACCGCAACGGCGAACCACAGCGCGCCGAACACGATGAACGCGCCGCGGTTGCGCCAGCAACTGACGATGCTGAAGAACATCGCCTTGACGGGCGGCACATCATGCCACGCGATGAGAATCGGCGAGAACCAGAAGATCATGGCCACCGGAAGGTAGAACGCGAGTGCCGTGATCACCGCGAGCGAAATATTGCTGTTGGCAATCGCATCCTGATCCATCGCAACGCCGCCGCCGAGCATCACCTTCAGCAGCATCCCGCCGTCGGCGAGCGCCGAGCCCGCCAGCACGAGGGCCATCGCGACGACATACAGCACGCCGAGCACCAATAGCCGCCTCGCGACCACCGGGCCGTACGAGTGAAAGCCATCCACCAGAAGGGTCGGGAACACCGGCTTGCCGGCGATCGTGTTGCGGCACGCCGCCATGAAGCCCACTGCGACGCCCGGAATGAGCGCGAGCGGCAGCACGCCGCCGATCACCGGAATCTGCGAGACCAGCGTCATGACCAGCAGATAGGTGAAGAACAGTGTAAGAAATGCGAGCGGATTCTTGCGGAACAGCCAGATACCCTGCCTGAACCACACGTAGCCGGTTTTCGCGGGGACTTCGATCAATTGCATGGGGTATGGATGCCTGGATGTGCAACGCCTGACAGGCGTTCGCGCAGAATGCGCTCGAAATGGCCGGGGTCGTGCGGCTTGAGCAGTTCGGCCGCGCGCGGCAAATAAAAATCATACAGGCGCGAGACCCAGAAGCGGTACGCGCCGGCCCGCAGCATATCGCCCCAATGGCGGTTCTCTTCGTCAGTGAACGGGCGCACGGTCTGATACGCCCGCAGCATGGCCTCGGTGCGCGTATCGTCCAGCTTGCCGGTGGCGAGGTCGACGCACCAGTCGTTGACGGTCACCGCGACGTCGAATAGCCACTTGTCGCAACCGGCGAAATAGAAGTCGAAGAATCCGCCGAGGCGCACTTCGTGGCCGGTATCCGGGGCGGCGTGCGCGAACATTGCGTTATCGCGAAACAGATCGGCGTGGCATGGGCCTTCAGGCAGCGCGGCGTAATCCGCGGATGCGAAGAAGGCTTCCTGATACGCCAGCTCGGACGACAGCAGCTCGCGCTGCGCGCCTTCCAGAAACGGCAGGATGGTGGGCACCGTTTCCTGCCACCACGGCAGGCTGCGCAGATTCGGCTGATAGCGCGTGAAGTCGCGTCCGGCGAGGTGCATGCGCGCGAGCATCTGCCCCACTTCGATGCAGTGCTCGACGCCCGGCGACAACTCAGGCGCGCCTTCGAGCCTGGTCACGATGGCTGCCGGCTTGCCGAGCAGCATGCCGAATAGCGCGCCGTTCTCGCGCGGCATCGGGTCCGGCACCGGCACGCGGTGCGCGGCAAGGTGGCGCATGAGTTCGAGGTAGAAAGGCAGTTGGGCGGCCGTCAGCTTTTCGAAAATCGTCAGCACGTATTCGCCGCGCGTCGTCGTCAGAAAGAAGTTGCTGTTTTCAATGCCGGAGGAGATGCCACGAAATTCGACGACATCGCCGAGATCGTAGTGACGCATCCATTCTGCTAGTTGGGGTTCGTTGACAGCGGTGAAGACAGCCATGCGGGAAACGTCGGGTCAGATGGTCGGGCTGGCGCGGTGCGGCCAGTGCGATAGCAGGCAAATGCGGTGCTGGAAAACGGTGTTGAGCGCTGGTCCCTCGGGCCGCGCAGCCAATGCGGCAGGGGGCGGCGCTGTCTCGGGGACGGCGCCGCTCACCCAGGCGTCAATAGTGCAAACCCACCGACGGCAGGCGCGTGCTTGGGCGGCCGTTCTCGCGCACGGTGGGCGACGTGTCGAGCGGCGCGCTCATCTGGTAGCGCGTACCCAGATTGGAACGCACGTCGATCTCGACCGGCTTGCCCTTGTCGCGGTATTCGATGATTTCCGTGCCGTTGCCGCTGCGCTCGTAAAAGCTGGGCTTGCGCGGCACGTTGATTTCGACCTTCGAGCTGACCTCGGCGGCAGGACGATTGATCTGCCGCAGGTCGGGCAGACCGGCACGTTCATTGGCGGTCTGTGGCGCGTTGGCAGGCGGAGCGTCATCGACTGGCTGGGCAGCCATCGCGGCGTTGCCAAAGGCGAGGGCCAGTGCAACGGCGACGGGAAGGAGCGGCTTCATGGTGATTCTCCGATAGGGTCCCCGATTCTAGCAAATCCGGCCTGCGGATCGGGCGCATGGCCTTATTTTGCGCCGCTTTCGCCGCACGCGCCGACAATCGCGCAAACCGTGTGGCGGCATGGGTTGCAGGCAACGCCGGTGATTTGGCGAAGCCGTGTTCCGTGGTAATGTCGTCTCATCAATAGAGGCGAATGAAGATGAACAACGATACCAATCAACGCGCGGTGCAGACTCCCGCCAACAGCTTTCCGACCGAGTCGTTCGACGACGCGACCGAGGCCGTCACCCGTCTCTCGGCGATCTATGAAGCGAACACCTCGTTTTTGCGCGACGCGTTCGCGCGTTATCGCCGCAACGAAAAATTCGAGCGCCGCGTGCGCGCCTGCTATCCGTTCGTGCGCGTCTGCACCGAAGTGAACACGCATGTCGACTCGCGCCGCTCATACGGTTTCGTCGCGGGTCCGGGCGTGTTCGAGACGACCGTGACGCGGCCCGATCTGTTCGGCGACTACTATCGCGAGCAGCTGCGTTTGCTGTCGAAGAATCATCATGTGCAAATCGAGGTCGGCGTGTCGGATCAGCCGATCCCGATTCATTTCGCGTTCGCCGAGGGCATTCATCTGGAAGGCGATCTGGACCGCGAGCGCCTGTTCCTGATGCGCGACGTGTTCGACACACCGGACCTCGCACTGCTGGACGACCGTATCGTCAACGGCACGTATGAACCGGGGGCGGGCGAGCCGTATCCGCTCGCGCTATTCACGGCGGCGCGGGTCGATTTCTCGCTGCACCGGCTGAAGCACTACACGGCGACTTCGCCCACCCATTGCCAGAATTACGTGCTGTATACGAACTATCAGTTCTATATCGACGAGTTCGTCAAACTCGGCCGCACGATGATGGCTCATACCGGCGACGCCGAATTGCGCGCCTATCGCAGCGAATACACATCGTTCGTCGAACCTGGCGACGTGGTCACGTACAACGAGAATCTCGGCGAACAGTCGCAGGAAGGCACGGCGCCGCCGCGTCTGCCGCAGATGCCCGCGTATCACCTCAAACGCGGGGACGGCAGCGGCATCACGATGATCAACATCGGCGTCGGGCCGTCGAACGCGAAGACCATCACGGATCACATCGCCGTGCTGCGTCCGCACGCGTGGATCATGCTCGGCCACTGCGCGGGTCTGCGCAATACGCAGCGGCTGGGCGACTACGTGCTCGCCCACGGCTATGTGCGGGAGGATCACGTGCTCGACGCGGATCTGCCGCTATGGGTGCCGATTCCGGCGCTCGCCGAAGTGCAGGTGGCGCTGGAGCGCGCGGTCGCGCAGGTCACGCAGCTGGACGGCGTCGAGTTGAAGCGCGTGATGCGTACGGGCACGGTGGCGAGCGTGGACAACCGCAATTGGGAATTGCGCGATCATCGCGAGCCGGTGCAGCGGCTGTCGCAAAGCCGCGCGATCGCACTCGATATGGAAAGCGCGACGATCGCCGCGAACGGCTTCCGCTTCCGGGTGCCTTACGGCACTTTGCTATGCGTGTCGGACAAGCCGCTGCATGGCGAACTGAAGCTGCCGGGCATGGCGGATCAGTTCTATCGCGCGCAAGTGGATCAGCATTTGCAGATCGGCGTGAAGGCGATGGAGATATTGCGCACGAACGGCTTGCATCGCTTGCATAGTCGCAAGCTGCGCAGCTTCGCCGAGGTGGCGTTTCAGTAAGGGCAGCCTGGGCGGACGGCTCGTCTACGCTGCTGTGACGCATCGGCAGGCGGCCTCGCGTGACCCCTCTTGCCTGGGCATTTCGCGTCACGGCTGGCCGAAGCCCGTGAGCCCGATCAAACTGCCCGCAGCCAGCAGCCACAACGGATGAATCCGCGTCTTCAGCGCCATTACGGCGGTGAACGCGGTGATGGCCCACGCGATGGCGGTCGGGTTCGACGCCTGCGCAATCAGGGCTGCGCTAGCCGCGACGATGCCCGCCGTCACCGGGATCAAACCCGATTGCGCGTGGCGTCGCCACGGACGTCCCTTGAAGCGGTCCCACGCATGCAGCGCGACGATCGTCACGAGCGACGACGGTCCGAACTTCGCCACCGACGTCACGAGCATCCCCGCCCAGCCCGCCACATGCCAGCCGACCAGCGTGACGATCATCAGGTTCGGGCCTGGCGCAGCTTGCGCCAGTGCGAATAGCGCGCTGAATTCGCTGGCGGGCATCCAGTGATGCACGTCCACTACCTGACGCTGCATCTCGGGAAGAATCGTATTGCCGCCGCCGAACGCGAGCAGTGAAAGCTGACTGAAGATCGCGGCGAGCGAAACGAGCGTGCCGTTCATCGTGCGCTCCTTGCCGCCAGGTAGATGCTGAGCGGCGTCAGCACCAGCATGCTGGGTAAAAGCGGCAGTCGCAGAATCGCAATCGCGACGAACCCGAGCGCGGCAATGAGCGCGGCAAGCGGCTTGTGGCGCAACGGCCGCACCATTTTGACGGCCATCGAGATCAACAGGCCTGCCGCCGCCGCAGCGAGACCGGCGAACAGATGACGCACGTGCGGGTCGTTTTGCGTGTGTTCGTACAGTACGCCCAAGCCGATCACGACCAGCGACGGTCCCGCAATCAAACCGAGCAGGCCAGCCAGCGCGCCGGGCACGCCGCGAAAGCGCATGCCCATTGCCACGGAAAGATTGATTACGTTGCCGCCCGGCAGAAATTGGCACAGGCCGAGCAGGTCGGTGAATTCGTCCGCGCTCAGCCAGCGGCGCTGTTCGACCAGCGCGCGACGCGCGAGCGGCAGCGCGCCGCCGAATGAGATCAGTCCAAGGCCGAGAAAGCCGCCGAAGATTTGGCGCAGGGTGGGTGTGGGTGCGAGTGCGGAGTTGGAGGAGGAGAGGTTGTCGTCCATGTCGCTAGCGAGCTTCCAGTTCAAGCTCGGGAGCTTAGCGCCGAACTCGCGGCGGGCAAAACGGTTTTTGGCCACGACCGCGACGGCCACCCGAAGAGGACCGTGAAGCGGGCTATTCAGGCGGGCGGGCGAAATGAAAGCGGGCAGCCGGGAGGTTGCTCGCACAATCAATGCACCAGTTCATTGCCGCGCGCGCAATCGCTTCACGCCGACGCGCGAACCGAAGACGCAACATCACGTCACAGGTAGAACATCCGGTCCTCATCCGACTTGGCCGGATGCGGTTCGGCTTCTTCGCGGTCTTCATAGAACTTGAGCACCGCTTCCAGCACCTGGTCGGGATCGTCGATCACCTGCATCAGGTCCATGTCGGTCGGGTTGATCAGCCCCATAGGCGTCAGCGAGTTTTTGAACCAGGTAAGCAGGCCTTCCCAGAACTCCCCGCCGACCAGAATGATCGGCACATGGCGCGACTTCTTGGTCTGGATCAACGTGAGCACTTCGGCGAGTTCGTCAAGCGTGCCAAAGCCGCCCGGCATGACGATCACCGCGTCCGAGTTCTTGACGAATGTGACCTTGCGCGTGAAGAAGTGGCGAAAGCGCAGCGAGATGTCTTGCCACTGGTTGCCCGATTGCTCATGCGGCAGTTCGATGTTCAGGCCGACCGAAGGCGCCTTGCCCGCATGGGCGCCTTTGTTCGCCGCTTCCATGATGCCGGGACCGCCGCCGGAGATCACTGCAAAGCCGGCGTCCGACAGCTTGCGCGCGATTTGCATAGCGAGTTTGTAGTACGGCGAATTCGGTTTCAGGCGCGCTGAACCATAAATACTGACAGCCGGGCGAATCTCCGAGAGGTACTCGGTCGCCTCGATAAACTCTGCCATAATCGTGAACATCTGCCACGATGCGCGGGCTTTTTTGGCCGTTGCGCGCTCTTGATCTGCGAGTGATCGCAGACTCGGAATCACTTTTCTCTTAGTCATAATGCCTGAAGAACGAAGCCTTGAAGGTAAGACCCTGCTATTGGTCGACGGTTCGAGTTATCTGTACCGGGCCTACCATGCGATGCCTGATCTGCGCGGCCCCGGGGGCGGTCCGACGGGTGCGCTCTATGGGATGATCAACATGCTGCGGCGCATGCGCAAGGAAGTCACAGCAGAGTATAGCGCGTGCGTGTTCGACGCCAAGGGCAAAACGTTCCGCGACGACTGGTATCCCGACTACAAGGCAAATCGTCCGTCGATGCCCGACGACCTGTCGCGCCAGATCGAGCCGATTCATGTGGCCGTGCGCGCGCTCGGCTGGCCGCTGCTGATGATAGACGGCGTGGAGGCCGATGACGTGATCGGCACGCTCAGCACCACGGCGGAACAGTTCGGCATGAACGTGATCGTGTCGACTGGGGACAAGGATCTGGCGCAGCTCGTGTCGGATCATGTCACCCTCATCAATACGATGACCAACGAAAAGCTCGACCGCGCTGGCGTGATCGCCAAGTTCAGCGTGCCGCCGGAGCGCATCATCGACTACCTGTCACTGATCGGCGATACCGTGGACAACGTGCCGGGCGTCGAGAAATGCGGGCCGAAAACAGCGCTGAAATGGCTGACGCAATTCGAGTCGCTGGATGGCATCGTCGCACATGCGGACGAGATCAAAGGTGCGGTAGGAGACAATCTCCGACGTGCGCTCGATTTTCTGCCGATGGCGAAGAAGCTCGTCACCGTCGAGCGCAACTGCGATCTGACCGAGCATATCGTGTCGATCGAGGAAAGCCTGCAAAGCCGGCCCGAATCGCGCGAGGAACTGCGCGACCTGTTCACGCGCCACGGCTTCAAGACCTGGCTGCGCGAAGTCGAAATCGCGGACGCCGTGGAAGGCCCGGAAACCGACGTGCCGCCGGCGCTGTCGGTGGATCACGAGCGGCACTACGACACCGTGCAGACGTGGGAGCAATTCGACGCATGGTTCGAGAAAATCAACGCGGCCGCACTGACCTCGTTCGATACCGAGACCACCGCGCTCGATCCGATGACCGCGCAGATCGTAGGCTTGTCGTTGTCGGTGGAAGCCGGCCACGCCGCTTACGTCCCGCTCGCGCATCGCGGCCCGGACGCGCCCGTGCAACTGCCGCGCGGCGAAGTGCTCGCGAAGCTCAAGCCATGGCTGGAAAGCGCGGAGCACAAGAAGGTCGGGCAGCATCTGAAATACGACGAGCAGGTGCTGGCGAATTACGGCATCGAAATGCGCGGTATCGAACACGACACACTGCTGCAATCGTACGTGCTCGAATCGCATCGCACGCACGACATGGACAGCCTCGCGCTGCGCCATCTCGGCATCAAGACGATCACGTACGAAGAGGTTGCCGGCAAGGGCGCGCAGCAGATCGGCTTTGACGAGGTCGCGTTGGACAAAGCCGCCGAATATGCGGCGGAAGACGCCGATATCACACTGCGTTTGCATCAGGCCCTGCATCCGCAGCTAGTCGTCGAAAAGGCGCTCGAGCATGTGTACCGCGCGATCGAAGTGCCCACTTCGCGTGTGCTGCGCAAAATGGAGCGCGCGGGCGTACTCATCGACGCGGAAAAGCTGCGTCAGCAAAGCAGTGAAATCGCTACGCGCTTGATCCAGCTCGAAGAAGAGGCGTACACGCTGGCCGGCGGCGAATTCAACCTGGGCTCGCCCAAGCAGATTGGCCAGATTTTCTTCGAGAGGCTCGAGTTGCCGGTGGTCAAGAAGACCCCGAGCGGCGCACCGTCCACCGACGAAGAAGTGCTGCAGAAGCTGGCCGAAGATTATCCGCTGCCGAAGATTCTGCTCGAGCACCGTGGCTTGTCGAAGCTGAAGTCGACGTACACCGACAAGCTGCCGCGCATGGTCAACGCGCAAACGGGCCGCGTGCACACGAACTACGCGCAGGCCGTCGCGGTGACGGGGCGCCTCGCGTCGAACGACCCGAACCTGCAGAACATTCCGGTGCGCACCGGCGAGGGCCGCCGGATTCGCGAGGCATTCATTGCGGCGCCGGGGCACAAGCTCGTGTCGGCGGACTACTCGCAGATCGAACTGCGGATCATGGCGCACCTTTCCGGCGACCAATCGTTGTTGCGCGCGTTTTCTCAGGGCGAAGACATCCACCGTGCCACCGCGGCGGAAATCTTCAGCGTGACGCCGCTCGAAGTGTCGAACGATCAGCGGCGCGTGGCCAAGGTCATCAACTTCGGCCTGATCTACGGGATGAGCGCGTTCGGTCTCGCGTCGAATCTCGGCATTACGCGCGACGCGGCCAAGATGTATATCGACCGCTATTTCACGCGTTATCCGGGCGTCGCACGTTATATGGACGAAACGCGTCTGAGCGCGAAGGCGAAGGGTTACGTCGAAACGGTGTTCGGCCGCCGCCTGTGGCTGCCCGAGATCAACGGCGGCAACGGCCCGCGCCGCCAGGGCGCCGAGCGCGCCGCGATCAACGCGCCGATGCAAGGTACGGCCGCCGACCTCATCAAGCTGTCCATGATCGCGGTGCAGAAGTGGATCGAAGACTCGCAGATCGGCACGCGCATGATCATGCAGGTGCACGACGAACTGGTTCTCGAAGTGCCCGACGCCGAACTGTCCGACGTGCGCAAGCGTTTGCCCGAGCTGATGTGCGGTGTCGCCGAGCTGAAAGTGCCGCTGGTCGCCGAAGTGGGGGCCGGGCTGAATTGGGAGGAAGCGCATTGACGCGCTCGTGAAGACACGCGATATCGTCGTGCGCATGTCACACATGCCAATTTGACAGCTTGTGACAACCGATGCTGCTCACGGACAATCGCTGAAATAAGGCGCGTTTGCTGCGCGCCGTTGCGACGCATATTCATCGGCAAACACGGAGAGTTCAATGCATCGATTTATCGTCGTGGGCGGGGGTGCGGGTGGGCTCGAGCTGGCGACACGTCTGGGTGATCGCTATGGCGCCCTGAAAAACAAGAGTGGCGCGCGGGCGCTGATCACGCTCGTCGACCGTTATCCCACGCATATCTGGAAGCCGCTGTTGCACGAAGTGGCGGCCGGCAGCATGGACCCGTTCACGCAGGAACTCGAATACGCGGCGCAAGCTCGCTGGCATGGCTTCGAGTTTCAGCAGGGCGAGCTGACCGGCCTCGACCGCGCCAACAGGCGTCTGACGCTCAGCCCCGTGCTCGACGACGACGGCGCCGAACTGCTGCCCGAACGGCAGCTGGAATACGACACGCTGATCATCGCAATAGGCAGCACCACGGCGTTCTTCGGGGTGAAGGGCGCAGCGGAATTCTCGATGGCGCTCGACACGGTCGGCCAGGCAGAGCGCTTCCGCAAGCGCCTGATCGCGGCGTGCATGCGCGCGGAGCATCAGGTTCATGAGCCCGTCGAATCCAGACCGGGACCCGGCACGTCGACATCCAGCGAGCCGCGCATCCAGGTGGCGATTGTCGGCGGCGGTGCAACGGGGGTCGAGCTCTCGGCGGAATTGCGCAACACCGCGCAGGTGTTGTCCGCGTACGGTCTGCATAAGCTCGATCCGCGGCATGACGTCGGCATCGTGCTGATCGAGGCGGGGCCGCGTATTTTGCCGGCCTTGCAGGAGCGCGTCTCGACCGCTACCGCCGGGCTGCTCACCAAGCTCGGTGTCAAGCTGATGATCGGCGAGACGGTGGCCGAGGTGGCGCCCGGCATTATCCGCACCGCGAGCGGGCATACCGTGCGCGCCGACCTGACGGTCTGGGCGGCGGGCATCAGGGCGCCGTCCGTGCTGAGCCAGCTCGACGGCCTGACGGTCAACCGGCTGGGCCAGCTCGACGTGCGCCGCACGCTGCAAACCGAAATCGACGACAACGTCTTCGCACTTGGCGATTGCGCCGCATGTCCGTGGCCGGGCAACGAGCGCAATGTGCCGCCGCGCGCGCAGGCTGCCCATCAACAGGCCAGCTTCTTGCTGAAAGCGTTGGCGGCGCGGCTCGACAACAAGCCGCTGCCTGAGTTCACCTATCGCGATTTCGGCTCGCTAGTGTCGCTCGGGCACTTCAGCGCGGTCGGCAACCTGATGGGCGGGGTGATCGGCGGCAACATGCTGATCGAGGGGCTGTTCGCGCGCTTCATGTACATGTCGCTGTACCGGCTGCATGTTGCGGCGTTGCACGGCTACGCGCGCATGATGCTCGACACCTTCGCGCACTGGCTGCGGCGCTCCGCGCTGCCGCGCGTCAAGCTGCACTGACGGCTGCTAGCAACGGTTGAATCTGCAACAGGATACGGGCCGGGCGTATCCTGTTGCTTCTGTCATTCAACCGAGGAGCACGCATGCTTAAACCTGAAATCGATAGCCTCGTCCCCCACGTACCCTTCGATCGGCGCACCTTCCTCAAGGCGGCACTCGGCTCCGGTTTCGCGGCGGCCGTGCTGCCGGTTTCGGCGCAAACCATCCATACCGACAGTGACGGTCTCGAAGCCGGCGAAGTGGCCGTGCGTTCGGGCGGCACGCTGGTGCCCGCGTATCGTGCGCAGCCCAAGGGCAAGACGCATTTGCCGGTGATCGTCGTGATCCATGAGGCATTCGGCGTGCATGAGCATATCGCCGACGTATGCCGCCGCTTTGCGAAGCTCGGCTATCTGGCGATTGCGCCGGATCTGTTTGTCCGCGAAGGCGATCCGATGGTGTATCCGACCATCCAGCAACTCAGCACGCAGATCCTCGACAAGGTGCCTGACGCGCAGGCGCTGGCCGATCTCGACGCGACCGTCGCATGGGCGGGCGACAATGGCGGCGATCTGAACCGGCTCGGGGTGAACGGTTTCTGTTGGGGCGGCCGCATCGCCTGGCTGTATGCGGAGCATAACCCGCGGCTGAAGGCGGTGGTCGCATGGTACGGGCGCGTGGGCGGAGACCATACCGCGACCACGCCGGCCAATCCGCTCGACCTGGTTGGCGATCTGCATGCGCCGGTTCTGGGGCTCTACGGCTTGCAGGATCAGAGCATCCCGCAAGCCTCGCTCGAGCAGATGAAGCAGGCCATCGCGCAAGGTCCACAGGCGGGGCGCGGCTCGCAGTTCGTCGTGTATGACGATGCGGGCCACGCGTTTTTCGCGGATTACCGGCCGAGCTACAAGAAGACCGATGCCGAAGATGGCTGGCGCCGGACGCTAGTGTGGTTCAAGCAGCATGGGGTGGCTTGACGGGGCTAGCCTGACGCATTCGGCTGGCTGTGACGATGCGCGATAGGCCGTCGCCGGTCATGGGCGGCGACGGCCTTTTGCTTGGCGCTTGCGGTGAGACTCCCGCTTAAGGATTCGGCCCCGTCGCAACCGGCCGCTTCGGATCCGAACTCCATTCGCTCCATGAGCCCGCATACAATGCCGCGCCATGCAGGCCTGCCACCTCCATCGCCAGCGCGTTCACACACGCTGTCACGCCGGAGCCGCATTGCAGAACGACATGCTCCGGCGGGGTGTCGCCGAGCAGCGCATGGAACTCCTCGCGCAGCGTGTGAGCGGGCTTGAAGCGTTGGTCGGTAGTGAGGTTGTCCTTGAAGAAGCGGTTGAGCGCGCCCGGAATGTGGCCGCCGACGCGATCGAGCGTCTCGTTCTCGCCGCGATAGCGGTCGGCCGCGCGCGCGTCGATCACCACGCGCTCCTTCGAGCCCAGATTGCGCTCCACGGTCTGCGCGTCTACCGTGACGGAGAGCGGCGCTCCGGCCGAGAAGTCGCCGGTGTTCTGGGCCGGCACGTCTTGCGTCAACGGCAGACCGGCGGCTTGCCAGGCGGGCAGGCCGCCGTCGAGCAGCGCCACCGCATCGTGTCCGAGCCAGCGCAGCAGCCACCACGCGCGAGCGGCGTACATGCCGCCTTGTGCGTCATAAGCGACCACTTGCTGGCCTTGCTTCAGCCCGCGCGACACCAGCGTCTCGACGAGCCGCGCACGATCCGGCAGCGGATGCCGGCCATTTGTGCCGCTTTTCGGGCCGGACAGATCACGATCCAGATGCAGGTAATGCGCGCCAGGCAAATGCTCGCTCAGGTAGGCTTTCTCGCCCGCTTCGGGGTCGGCCAGATCGAACCGGCAATCGATCACGAATACGCTGCCGGGCGCGGCGGCGAGCCGTTCGGCGAGGTTGGTCGCGGAGATCAGGGTGGTGTAGTGAGTGTGGGGCATGGCGTCTCCTCGATACGGGCGATGGCGGCTCCGTTGGCGCGTTCGGCAACGGGCAACGGATGGCCGGGCTACCTTGTTAGTCTAAACAAAAAAGACAGGCCGAAGCCTGTCTTTCCATGTGCCGATGCTGCTTGCGAGAGCCGGAGCGCAGTGGTCCCGGCCGCCCGAGCGCGCTCAGATTTCGCCGAGTTCGCGCCGCAAAAACTCGTGGAAGTGCTGCATGCCGTCTTCCATCGGGCTCTGGTACGGGCCCACCTGCGATTCACCGCGGTCCATCAGCGCACGGCGGCCCGCGTCCATGCGCTCGGCGATCTCGTCGTCTTCGCGAGCCGTTTCCATATAGGCGGCGCGCTCGGCTTCGACAAAGTCCCGTTCGAACAGCGCGATTTCCTCGGGGTAATAGAACTCGACAACATTGGTGGTTTTCTGCGGGCCGCGGGGAATCAGCCACGACACCACCAGCACATGCGGATACCACTCGATCATGATGCCGGGGTAGTACACCATCCACATCGCGCCGAACTCGGGCGGATTGCCTTCGCGAAAACGCAGCACCTCGCGGTGCCACTTCCGGTAGGTCGGGCTGCCCGGCTGCTCCAGGCCCCTATGCACGCCAACTGTCTGGACGCTGTACCACTCGCCGAACTCCCAGGTCAGGTCGTCGCAATTGACGAAGCTGCCGAGGCCTGGATGGAATGGCGCGACGTGGTAATCCTCGAGATAGACCTCGATGAAGGTCTTCCAGTTGTAGTTGCACTCGTGCACTTCGACGTGATCGAACATGAAGCCCGAAAAATCGAAGTGTTGTTTGGTGCCAAGCCGTGCCAGATCGCGTGCGACGTCGCGCCCGCTGGCTTCGAACAGCAGACCTTGCCAGTTCTGCAGCGACGTGGCGCCCAGATTCAGGCAGGGGTTGTCCGCAAAATGCGGTGCGCCGAGCAACTGGCCATTCAGGTCGTACGTCCAGCGATGCAGCGGGCAGACGATATTCTCTGCGTGGCCCCGGCCGTTGAGCATGATGGCTTGCCGGTGGCGGCACACGTTCGACAGCAGTTCGACTTGCGAGCGCTGGTTACGGACGAGCACGCGCCCCTCGCTTTCGCTCGGCAACGCAAAGTAATCCCCCGCTTCGGGCACCATGAGTTCGTGGCCGACGTAACGAGGACCTTTCTTGAAAAGGGTTTCGATTTCGCGCGTTAGAAGCGCTTGGTCAAAGTAAGCCGTGACTGGCAGCTGGCTGTGGATAGACCGCAACTGCAATGCATTGCTCAGATTGGACATTCCCACTCCCGTTAAGACGTGAAAGCAGTGAACAACCCAACCATCGAAGATTCGATTTAGGGAGCCCGCGATTATACCCGTTTCCCCTTTCCCGGGGCGCTTAAGTACCTGATTCGGGTCAAAAATCCCAGGAAAGTTCGGGGTTTTTGCCGCAGACCGATCGTTTTTTTTCTGCGAGACTTTGGGGCGGCGCGCGATGCGCGTGTGCGTGGCAGGCCGGCGAGCGGATCGGAAATGTCGCTTTTGCCGTAGAATGTTCGACTTGTTTTAATTTTGCGACTATTCATGGCGAAAACTGCGTCGAAGGATCTTGCTGCCGCGCCAGCCGAAGGCGTCGATACGGCTCAGCTGCCGGAGACTTACGAAGCCGCGCAGGCGGAACTCGAAGAACTGGTGGCGCGCATGGAAGGCGGCAGTCTCAGCCTCGAGGAGTCGCTCGCCGCGTACCGGCGCGGCGCAGCTCTGGTGGCGTTTTGCCAGCAGCAGCTCGAAAAGGTCGAGCAGCAGGTCCGCGTGCTCGACGGCGAGACGCTCAAGCCGCTGCCCATGAATATTGCAGGTACAGCCGTTGCGGAGAGCGGGGACGACCTATGACATTCGAACAATGGACGCGCGGGGTGCTCGAACGCGTCGAAACGGCGCTGGAACACTACCTGCCGAGCGTGACCACCGAGCCCGCCAGACTGCATGAGGCCATGCGCTATGCGGTGCTGGGCGGCGGCAAGCGGGTTCGGCCATTGCTGTGCCATGCCGCGGGCGAATTGACCGGCGCGCGCGCCGAATCCCTCGACGCGGCAGCGGCGGCGCTGGAAATGATCCACGTGTACTCGCTCGTGCACGACGACATGCCATGCATGGACGACGACGCATTGCGCCGCGGCAAGCCCACGGTGCATGTGCAGTACGACGAGGCCACGGCGCTGCTGGTCGGCGACGCGCTGCAGTCGCAGGCTTTCGTCGCGCTGACTTCGGAGGCGCTGGGGGCGTCGCAGCAGGCTTCGCTCGTGCGGGAGCTGGCGCTCGCGAGCGGCTCGATCGGCATGTGCGGCGGGCAGGCCATCGATCTTGCAAGCGTCGGTCACACTCTGACGCGCGGCCAACTCGAAACCATGCACCGGATGAAAACCGGCGCATTGCTACGCGCCGCGGTGCGCATGGGTGCGTTGGCGGGCGTCGCGCCGGATGCGGACGCGATGCGTTCGCTCGACGCGTATGCGAGCGCTGTCGGTCTCGCCTTTCAGGTCGTCGACGACATTCTCGACGTCACGACCGACTCCGCCACGCTCGGCAAGACCGCGGGTAAGGACGCGAAGGACGGCAAGCCTACCTATGTGTCGATCATCGGGCTCGACGCGTCGCGCGCGCTCGCGGCCCAGTTGCGCAGCGACGCGCACGCCGCACTGGCGACGTTCGGCGCGCGCGCGCAGCGTCTTGCCGAATTGGCCGACCTGGTGGTGAACCGGGTCAGCTGAACGCGAAAGCCCGCCGCCGCGCACCTTCAGGCCCGGGGTGCATGTATGAAGTGCGGGCGCGCAAGTTTTCCTACCATGGAACGACGATGTACGACTTGCTGAAAACCATCGACGACCCGGCCGCCTTGCGCCGCCTCGATCGCCGCCAATTACAACCGCTTGCCGACGAGTTGCGTGCCTTCGTGCTCGAAAGCGTATCGCAGACGGGCGGCCATCTTTCGTCCAACCTCGGCACGGTCGAGTTGACCATTGCTCTGCACTATGTGTTCGACACGCCGCATGACCGGATCGTCTGGGATGTCGGCCATCAAACTTATCCGCATAAGATCCTGACGGGCCGCCGCGACCAGATGCACACCCTGCGTCAACTGGGTGGCATCTCCGGCTTCCCGAAGCGCGACGAGTCCGAATACGACACGTTCGGCACCGCGCACTCCAGCACGTCGATTTCCGCCGCGCTCGGCATGGCGATCGCGAGCAAGCTGCAGGGCGAGAACCGCATGGGCATCGCCGTGATCGGCGACGGCGCCATGACCGCCGGCATGGCCTTCGAGGCGATGAACAACGCCGGCGTCGAAGACGACGTGCCGCTGCTGGTCATCCTGAACGACAACGACATGTCGATTTCGCCGCCGGTCGGCGCGCTCAATCGCCATCTGGCGCGTCTGATGTCGGGGCGGTTTTATGCCGCCGCGCGCGCAGGTGTGGAACGCGTGCTGCGCGTCGCGCCGCCTATGCTCGATCTGGCGCGCAAGCTCGAAGAGCACGCGAAGGGCATGATCGTGCCGGCAACGTTGTTCGAAGAGTTCGGCTTCAACTACATCGGCCCGATCGACGGTCACGATCTGGATTCGCTGATCCCGACGCTGCAGAACATCAAGGAGCTGCGCGGTCCGCAGTTCCTGCACGTGGTGACGAAGAAAGGCCAGGGCTACAAGCTCGCCGAAGCCGATCCGGTGCTGTACCACGGCCCCGGCAAGTTCAATCCGGCCGAAGGCATCAAGCCGGCCGCCACGCCGTCGAAGAAGACCTATACGCAGGTATTCGGCGAATGGCTGTGCGATGCGGCGGAACTGGACTCACGCGTGATCGGCATCACGCCGGCCATGCGGGAAGGCTCGGGCATGGTCGAGTTCGAAAAGCGCTTCCCGGACCGTTACTTCGACGTCGGCATTGCCGAGCAGCATGCGGTGACGTTTGCCGGCGGCATGGCTGCCGACGGCATGAAGCCGGTGGTGGCGATCTACTCGACCTTTCTGCAACGCGCGTACGATCAACTGATCCACGACATCGCGCTACAAAATCTGCCGGTGGTGTTCGCGATCGACCGCGCGGGCCTGGTCGGCGCGGACGGCGCAACGCACGCGGGCGCTTACGACCTCGCGTTCATGCGCTCCATCCCGAATATGACGGTGATGGCCCCTTCCGACGAAAACGAATGCCGGCAGATGCTGTACACCGCGCTGCAGCAGTCGAATCCGACGGCGGTGCGTTATCCGCGCGGCGCCGGCGCGGGCGTCGCAACCGTCAAGCAGATGGCCGCGTTGCCGATCGGCAAGGGCGAACTGCGTCGCGAATCGTCGCAGCCCGTGGGTAAGCGCATTGCGATCCTCGCGTTCGGCACGATGGTCGCGCCGTCGCTGGCGGCGGCCGAGCAACTGGACGCCACGGTTGCCAACATGCGCTTCGTGAAGCCGCTGGACGCCGCGCTGGTCCGTCAGCTCGCGGAGACGCATGACGCGATCGTCACGGTCGAAGAAGGCTGTGTGATGGGTGGCGCGGGCTCGGCCTGCGTCGAAGCGCTACTCGAAAGCGGGACCCTGCGACCCGTGCTGCAACTGGGCCTGCCGGACCGGTTCATCGATCATGGCGACCCGGCCAAGCTGCTCGCCGCGTGCGGTCTCGACGCCATCGGCATCCTGAAGTCGATTCGCGAGCGCTTTGAGGCGAATGGCGTGGTCGGCGGTCAGTCGTCGGTAAAGCGGGTCGCTTAAGGCTTCGCCATCCGTGTTGCCGCCGCGGTGCGGTGGCGGCCGCCCGCGCCATCCCCAACTGAAGTGATAGACCTTGGGGCCTGTCTTCGAACGCGGGCAGGGGCCGGCGTTCGCCGTTGCGTGCGCTGATCCGCACGGCCGCCGCCGGGCGCTTCGCGAACCTGTCAGTGGCGATGGACCCTGAACGGCTACGCCTCGCTCCCCAGCGGGGGCTCCGCTGGAAGCGGAGAACCTGGGACAGCCCGGCGTTTTCTTGAAAGGACAAAAAGATGAATCAGATGAATCCCGCCTTTGTGATGCCCGACGTGCAAAGCACGCCCGACATGCGCCAGATCCCGATCCAGCGGGTCGGCGTCAAGGGCGTGCGTCATCCGTTGATCGTGCGCACGCAAAGCGGCGACGCCCAGCCGACGGTCGGCACGTGGAATCTCGATGTGCATTTGCCGGCTGGGCAGAAGGGCACGCATATGTCGCGTTTCGTCGCGCTGCTCGAAGAGAACAAGGTGCCGCTCGAACCTGCCGCGTTCCGCACCATGCTCGCCGCGATGCTCGAAAGGCTCGAAGCCGAGGCGGGGCGCATCGAAGTATCGTTCCCGTATTTCGTGAACAAGACCGCGCCGGTCTCGGGCGTGCAAAGCCTGCTCGACTACGAGGTCACGTTGACGGGCGACACCCGCAATGGCGCGACGAGCCTGTTCCTGAAAGTGCTGGTGCCGGTCACCAGTCTGTGCCCATGCTCCAAGAAAATCTCGCAGTACGGCGCGCATAACCAGCGTTCGCACGTCACGATCAGCGCCGAGCTGGCCGACGAAGTGGCGGTCGAGGAACTGATTCAGATCGCCGAGCAAGAAGCGTCGTGCGAGCTGTGGGGTTTGCTCAAGCGCCCGGACGAAAAGTTTGTCACCGAGCGCGCGTATGAAAATCCGAAGTTCGTCGAAGACCTCGTGCGCGACGTCGCACAGCGTCTGAATGCCGACGAGCGGATCGTTGCGTATGTGCTCGAAGCCGAGAACTTTGAGTCGATTCACAATCACAGCGCGTATGCGGTGATTGAGCGGGATAAGCGCGCCGGTTGATAGGCGTGTTCGTTGCCCATGGGGTTACGGGCGTCGAGGAAAAAGCCGCTTTGCCCTGCCGGTCGGACACCCGTTTTACGATTTCGAAGTGCAGTTCGCAAAGTGGCTTTTTATGGCTTCGAAACTACCGTTCAGCGCGCGAGAGAAGTCAGATCCCAGCGCGGCTTTACCGTGAAAGCGTAGTCCTTGCCCGATTGCTCGGGCCAACGCTGCAATCTCAACGCGCCGGCCAGCGCGATCATCGCGCCGTTGTCGGTGCAAAGCGACAAGTCCGGGTAGTGCACATAGAAATTGCGCTTCTTCGCGGCGGCGGATAGCGCGTCGCGCAACTGCCGGTTCGCGCCTACCCCGCCGGCGACGACCAGCCGGTTAAGCCTGGTTCGCTTGAGCGCCGCCAGCGATTTCGCCGCCAGAACGTCCACCGCGGCGTCGACGAATCCGCGCGCCAGATCGGCTTTCGCCTGCTCGCAGATATTGGCGCCGCCGAGTTTTTTCGCGTGTGTGAGGACGGCGGTCTTCAGGCCGCTGAAGCTGAAATCGAGGTCGCCGGAATGCAGCATCGGGCGGGGCAGCACCACCGCGCCGGGCGTGCCGAACTCCGCCATCCGCGACACTTCGGGGCCACCCGGATAACCGAGGCCGAGCAGCTTGGCGGTTTTGTCGAATGCTTCGCCGGCGGCGTCGTCTAGCGTTTCACCCAGCGTTTCGTAGACGCCGACGTCGGTCACTCGCATCAGTTGCGTATGACCGCCGGACACCAGAAGTGCGACGAACGGAAACGGCGGCGGCTCATCCACCAGCAGCGGCGACAGCAGATGCCCTTCCAGGTGATGGATGCCGATGGTGGGCTTGTCCCATGCCATTGCCAGCGAATTGGCGACACTTGCGCCGACCAGCAGCGCGCCCGCGAGCCCTGGTCCTTGCGTGTAGGCGATTGCATCGACGTCGCGGCGCCCGGCGCCGGCACGCTCCATCACCTCTTCGAGCAGCGGCAGCGCACGGCGGATGTGATCGCGCGACGCCAGTTCCGGCACGACGCCGCCGTACTCCCGATGCATCGCGATTTGCGAATGCAGCGCGTGCGCGAGCAGCCCGCGCTTGGTGTCGTAGAGAGCGAGGCCGGTTTCGTCGCAGGAGCTTTCGATGCCGAGTACGAGCATGAGGGTAAATATGTGCGGACGCGCGAATAACACTCCGTTCGGCGCCCCGAATGTAAAGGCCAGCCTGAAAGTATAGCAGTGCGGGCATCGTGTCACGGGCGCGCGGGTACAATGCGGCCGCATGGAATCCTTCGATATCGCGGTGATCGGCGCAGGCGCGGCCGGCATGATGTGCGCGGCGGTGGCCGGGCAACTCGGCCGTCGCGTGGTGCTGATCGACCACTCGCAGCGCCTTGCGGAAAAGATCCGCATTTCCGGCGGCGGCCGGTGCAACTTCACCAATCTGTATGCCGGGCCGGCCAACTACCTGTCGGCAAACCCCCATTTTTGCCGCTCTGCGCTCGCGCGCTACACGCCGCGCGACTTCATGGCACTGCTCAAGCGCCACCGTGTGACCTGGCACGAGAAGCACAAGGGGCAGCTGTTCTGCGACCAGTCGAGCGATGCGGTCATCAACGTGCTGAAACACGAGTGCGACGCCGGCCGAGTGACATGGCGCACGCCGCTGTCGGTGGAGGCGGTGCGTCAGGACACGCACGGCCGCTTCACACTGGACACGCTGTCCGGCTCGATCAGCGCCCCCGCGCTCGTCATCGCGACGGGCGGACTGTCGGTTCCGAAGATCGGCGCTACGGATTTCGCCTACCGTCTTGCCAGGCAGTTCGGCCACAAGCTGATCGACACCCGCCCCGCGCTTGTGCCGCTGACTTTCGCGCCGGCCGACTGGGCGCCGTTCGCGGCGCTCTCCGGCGCGTCGCTCCCGGTGCAACTGGCCACAGGCAGCAAAAAAACCGGCGCCGAATTCAACGAGGATCTGCTGCTCACGCACCGTGGCCTGTCGGGTCCGGGCGTTCTGCAGATCTCGAGCTACTGGCAACCCGGCGAGCCGATTCACATCAACCTGCTGCCGGAGCGCGAGGCGACGGCCGCGCTGCTGGAAGCGAAGCGCACCACCAAGCGCCAGATCGCCAATCTGCTGTCCGAATGGGTGCCGCAACGACTCGCCCATGTCTGGCTGGAGACTCACCAGATTCCCGCCGAAGCCCGCGTGGCAGATCTGCCGGACAAGACACTGCGCCGCGTCGGCGAGGCGCTGTCGCGCTGGACGCTGACGCCGAACGGCACCGAAGGCTATCGCAAGGCGGAAGTGACGCGCGGCGGCGTGGATACACGCGAGCTGTCCTCGACCACGATGATGAGCGCGCGTGCGCCGGGGCTCTACTTCATTGGCGAAGCGGTCGACGTAACCGGTTGGCTCGGCGGCTACAATTTCCAGTGGGCGTGGGCCTCCGGCGTGGCCGCTGGCCAGGCGGCCGCGGAGTACGTGCGGGGGGTTGACGGCGCAGTGGCTTTGTGAGAAAGCTCTGATATACTCCTGAACCTTTACAAAGTTCCGTTATTGAAAAATGACGACCATCCGCGTAAAAGACAACGAGCCGTTTGAAGTCGCCATGCGCCGTTTCAAGCGCACCATGGAGAAAACGGGCCTGCTGACCGAACTGCGCGCTCGCGAGTTTTACGAAAAGCCTACGGCCGAGCGCAAGCGCAAGAAGGCCGCTGCGGTGAAGCGTCATTTCAAGCGTCTGCGTGGCCAGATGCTGCCAAAAAAGCTCTACTGATTCTGGCGTTGCCGCGGTTCCGGTCGGCCGGAGCGGCGACATCCCACCAGTGACGGCACGCCAGCTGCCATCACGGAAAACACGGCCCCTCGGGCCAGCCGGCAGGGTCGCACCACTACGCACATTGCGCCAACCCGCTTGAGGAAGCAGTCCCAAGCGGGTATTCGTGTTGACGCTGTCGACCCGGCCGCTTTTTCAACTTTCAACGCATTCAGGTGAGTGATGAGTCTCAAAGACCGGGTCAACGACGATATGAAAGCTGCGATGCGGGCGCGCGAGACCGAGCGTCTCGGCACGATCCGCCTGTTGCTTGCCGCCATCAAACAACGCGAAGTCGACGAGCGCGTGACGCTCGACGACACCGCGATCATCGCGGTCGTCGACAAGATGATCAAGCAGCGCAAGGACTCGATCAGCCAGTTCGAAGCCGCCGGCCGCACGGATCTTGCCGACAAGGAGAAGGCGGAGCTGGCCATCCTGTCCGCGTATATGCCCGAGCAGATGTCAGAAGCGGAGATCGTTGCCGAGGTTCAGGCCGCGGTCGCGCAAACCGGCGCGGCGGGTCCGCAGGACATGGGCAAGGTGATGGGTGTCCTCAAGCCCAGGCTCGCAGGCCGCGCCGATATGACCGCTGTGTCGGCGCAAGTCAAAGCCGCGCTCGCGAAGTGATTTCCGTATTGCCCGGCCCGCGCGCGCCGTCGCTCGATAGCGCGCGCACCGTCGAGCTTTTCAGGTAGCGTCATTTACTGTGATTCCACCGTCATTTCTGCAGGATCTGCTGAACCGCGTCGATATCGTCGACGTGGTCGGCCGGTATGTGCAGCTGAAAAAGGGCGGCGCGAACTTCATGGGGCTGTGCCCGTTTCACAACGAGAAGAGCCCTTCGTTCACGGTTAGTCCGACTAAACAGTTCTATCACTGCTTCGGTTGCGGCGCGCATGGGACCGCCATCGGATTTCTGATGGAGCACGTCGGGTCGTCGTTTCCGGAGGCGGTCAACGAACTGGCGCAATCGGTGGGCTTGACTGTGCCCAACGAGCCGTCGCCGGGATACGGCGGCGCTTCCGGCGGCTATGCGCCGCCGGCGTCCAAAGCCGTCACCACGGCGCTTTCCGATGTGATGCAGACCGCTTGCGACTTTTACCGCAAGCAATTGCGCGGCGCACCGGTGGCGATCCAGTATCTGAAGAAACGCGGCTTGACCGGCGAGATCGCGGCCCGTTTCGGGTTGGGTTATGCCCCGGACGGCTGGCAGAACCTCGAAGCGGCCTTTCCGAATTATCGCGACGATGCGCTGGTCGAGTCGGGTCTCGTGATCGTCAGCGAAAAGTCCGATGCGCAGGGGGAGAACCGCCGCTATGACCGCTTTCGCGAGCGGATCATGTTCCCGATCCGCAACGTGAAGGGGCAGGTGATCGGCTTCGGCGGCCGGGTGCTGGACGGCGGCGAACCCAAATATTTGAATTCGCCCGAAACGCCTCTATTTAACAAAGGCAGCGAGCTGTACGGTCTCTTTGAAGCGCGTCTGGCGATTCGCGAACAGCGCTATGTGCTGGTGGTCGAAGGCTATATGGACGTTGTCGCGCTGGCCCAATTGGGGTTCCAGAACGCGGTCGCGACGCTCGGCACCGCTTGCACGCCGGTTCATGTCCACAAGCTGATGCGCCAGACCGACACCGTCGTTTTCAGCTTCGACGGTGACTCGGCTGGCCGGCGCGCCGCGCGCCGCGCGCTCGACGCGTGTTTGCCGCACGCGGCGGACAACCGGACGATCCGCTTCCTGTTTTTGCCGCCCGAGCACGACCCCGACAGCTACGTGCGCGAGTTCGGAACCGAGGCGTTCGCCGGGCAGGTGGAACGGGCGATGCCGCTGTCGCAGTTCATGCTCAACGAGGTGCTGACCGGCAAGGAGCTGGACCAGCCGGAAGGCAAGGCCCGCGCGCTGTTCGACGCGAAGCCGCTGTTGCAGGCGCTGCCGGCCAATGCGCTGCGCGCGCAGATCATGCATATGTTCGCCGACCGGCTCGATGTGCCGTTCGAAGAAGTCGCCGCGCTCTGTGAGGTCGATTCGCGCATCGCGGCCGCCGCGCGTCGCGCGCCGGCCCGCAAAGACCGGCGCAGTGTGACGGGGATCGAAGAAAAAACTTTGCGCAATCTTGTGATGTATCCCCGCACGGTGGCGGTGCTCGATGAGGACGCCGAGCGGGCGCTGCTGAGCGTGACGCGCCACGGCGAGTTGTTCGAAGAAGTGACGACGCATGCGCGCGCCCTGGGCGATTCGGCGGAGTTTCAGTTGCTTTCCGACCTCTTGCGAAACGGAGCAAACGCCCCAACTTTCGAGGAAATCTTTCGCAAAATTCTGGACTATGATGAAAATGTCCGGGATTTGCTGCTGAAAGACCCGGCGGACGCGGCCGTCATCGAGGAGCGGCGCGAGCAGGAACGGATCGTCGGCGAGGAACTGAAGGCTGCGATTCTGAAGATGCGGTACGACGCTTATTGCGACCGGCTCGAGCAGCTTTCGCGGCAATCCCGGCACACGCCGGAAGAGTTTGCGGAGCTTTCGGAGTTGAATCGGAAACGGGCTGACATGAAGCGTCAGCTAGGTCTGTAACGGAAAGGCTAGAAGCCTGGGTGGTACAATAAAAGGTTCTTAGCGATTTGTTTTTTAAGGGTTTTCCTAGCAAAGGCGAAAAGGCGATGCGATGGCAAAGACTACAGGTGGAAATCAGGCAACCGGCACACGCTCGAAGGAGCCGACCAGAAAGGTCACCGAGGCCAGGTTAGCTTCTTCCGCCAGAAAAGCGTCTGCTGTCAGCGTTGCACCGGCTGCCAGGAAGAAATCTTCGACCACTTCGGCGGTGAGAGCCGATCCGGTGGGGGCGGCGCAAGCCGTGTCGCCGACTGTGAAGCGGTCAGATGTCAGAAGCGCAAGGGAAGCGGCTGCCGCGCAGGACAATGCGGCAGTGCGCGAGAGTCCAGTATCCACGGTTCTACCGGCTGTTGTCCACCAGCCGCGAGTCGAGACTACAGCCGGTACGGCGAACCCCATGACGAAAAAGCTGAACGAAGTACCCGTCGACGACGATGCAACCCAGGCCGAAGACACTCCCGCAGCTGCACCGGGCAAAGTGGAAAAGGTCAAGGCTCGCGACCGTCGCGCCAAGGAAAAAGCGCTGCTCAAAGACGCTTTCGCGTCGTCGCAGCCCGGCACGCTGGAGGAACTCGAAGAGCGCCGCTCCAAACTGCGAGCGTTGATCAAGCTCGGCAAGGAGCGCGGCTTCCTCACGTACGCTGAAATCAACGACCACCTCCCGGACAATTTCACCGAGACCGAGGCGATCGAAGGCATCATCAGCACGTTCAACGACATGGGCGTGGCCGTCTATGAGCAGGCACCCGACGCCGAAACGCTGCTGCTGAACGACAACGCGCCCGCCGCTTCGTCCGACGACGAAGTGGAAGAGGAAGCGGAAGTTGCGCTTTCCACGGTCGACTCCGAATTCGGCCGCACCACCGACCCGGTCCGCATGTACATGCGTGAAATGGGCACGGTCGAGCTACTCACGCGTGAAGGCGAGATCGAAATTGCCAAGCGGATCGAAGACGGCTTGAAGCACATGGTGATGGCCATCTCCGCGTGTCCGACCACGATCGCCGACATCCTCGCGATGGCCGAACGCGTGGCGAACGAGGAAATCCGTATCGACGAACTGGTCGATGGGCTGATGGACGCCAACGCGGAAGACGCGGACGGCTTCTCCGAGCAAGAAGCGGAAGCGATCGAGAGCGAGGACGAGGAAGTCGAAGAGGACGATCAGGAAGACGAGGAAGAGGACGACGGCACCGCACAAGCCACGGCCAACGCCGCGCAGATGGAAGCGCTGCGGCGTGCATCGCTCGAGAAATTCGCGATGATCAGCGAATGGTTCGACAAGATGCGCCGCGCGTTCGAGAAGGAAGGCTACAAGTCCAAGTCGTACTTGAAGGCGCAAGAAACGATCCAGAACGAACTGATGACGATCCGCTTCACCGCGCGCACAGTCGAGCGTCTGTGCGATACGCTGCGCGCGCAAGTGGACGAAGTGCGTCAGGTCGAGCGTCAGATTCTGCATACCGTTGTCGACAAATGCGGGATGCCGCGCGCGGAATTTATCGCGCGTTTCCCGGGAAGCGAGACGGACCTCGAGTGGGCCGACAAGATCGTCGGTGAAGGTCACGCGTATAGCGCGATCCTCACGCGTAACATTCCGGCGATTCGCGAACAGCAGCAACGTCTGCTCGATCTGCAAGCGCGGGTCGTGCTGCCGCTGAAGGACCTGAAGGAAACCAACCGCCAGATGGCGGCCGGCGAACTGAAGGCGCGCCAGGCCAAGCGCGAAATGACCGAGGCCAACCTGCGTCTCGTGATCTCGATTGCGAAGAAGTACACGAACCGCGGTCTGCAGTTCCTCGACCTGATTCAGGAAGGCAACATAGGCCTGATGAAGGCGGTGGACAAGTTCGAATATCGTCGCGGCTACAAGTTTTCCACGTATGCAACGTGGTGGATTCGCCAGGCCATTACGCGTTCGATCGCTGACCAGGCGCGCACGATCCGGATTCCGGTGCATATGATCGAAACGATCAACAAGATGAACCGCATCTCGCGGCAGATTCTGCAGGAAACCGGCCTGGAGCCGGATCCGGCAACGCTGGCCGAGAAGATGGAAATGCCGGAGGACAAGATCCGCAAGATCATGAAGATCGCGAAGGAGCCGATCTCGATGGAAACGCCGATCGGTGACGACGACGATTCGCATCTCGGCGACTTCATCGAAGACACGAACACGGTCGCGCCGGCCGACGCCGCGCTGCACGCGAGCATGCGCGATGTCGTGAAGGACGTGCTCGACTCGTTGACGCCGCGCGAAGCGAAAGTGCTGCGCATGCGCTTCGGCATCGAGATGAGCACCGACCATACGCTCGAAGAAGTCGGCAAGCAGTTCGACGTGACGCGTGAGCGCATTCGTCAGATCGAGGCCAAGGCGCTGCGCAAGCTGCGTCATCCGAGCCGCTCGGATAAGCTGAAGTCGTTCCTCGAAGGGAATTGATCGAGGTCAGCGGTTCGCGGCGGATCATGTTGACGTTGGAGGGGCTTCCCGGCTGTGTCGCGCAAGCGCGGCGGTTGCGGCGGCCCCTTTTTCGTGTAGTATGTCGGCCAATCAACGAATGGGCCCGGCCTTCACGACCGAGTCCTTTTGTTGGGCCGGACGCCGTGTTGGTTGCAGGCAGCGGACTCATAATCCGCCTCCGAAAGGACATCGTCGGTTCGAATCCGACCCGGCCCACCAAAGCTTGAATCAAAAGGTTCCGGATTTCCGGAGCCTTTTTTTATTTGAGGGGAAGGCGGCTTATTCACGTGTTGCGCCGGATTGCGCGTGCCGCCGGATCCGGCGAATTCAAAAGCGCGCGATTGTAGTCTGCCTGGCGCAGACAGGTTTGTTAATTCGTCTTATCTCCCATTCGACCAATAGCGCGCTTCATTGCCGCCCCACATTGCTAAAAGCGCTGATTCAAGCTTTTGTCGGCGGCCGTTTTGGGCCGCGCAGCGCGCATAGTCACATGCGGCGCGCCGAGATTGTCAGTGCTGCGGCCAGGCGGTGGCGAGGAAGTCGCCTTCCACAAAAAGCACCGAGCCAGCGTAAGCTCTGGCGGCTTGGCAACCAGGGAAACCTCGTGTCAAGAAGGCGCCGGCCGCGCCGTTAAATGAATCCGGAAGGCAGTTCGATATTGGCCGTCCGCTTTCAGCACGGGCTTTTGTCACGCGGCGGTCGGCGCCGCAGTTCACCTCCGGGCAATGCCTGTGCTGAAGGCTCCGATCCTCGACCGCCTCGCCCAGCGAACACCACGGCTTGTGGGCAACAACGCACCGCCTTCGGACGACGCACGGGCCGATTCACCCTCGGCAACATGCGTGCTATTTGCGAGTGTGTAATTCAATGTAACTCGAATTGCGGTAATCAAAATCTCAATAGCAACGGCACTCGAGCCTGAAACCCGCCGAGACTGCGTTAAATGGATTTAGTTCCCCGTTTTACGAAATAATATTTTGGTGCGCCATTACAACCGTGCAATTGCGCAATCAGCAATTTTCAGTCTTTATCATTTCCGTCGATCACGTCACGTCAAATTAACAATACTGTTGCATGCGCACAACTTCGGTTATTGAGGCGTTGCCAATAATTAATGGCGAGAGCATTTCAGCGACGCGTGCGGAATAGCGATAAACGTCCGCAAAACAATAACTTAAGCTTGGCCACCCAGCATTGTTGCGGAATTCGAAAAATCCTGTTGTGAGAATTGCCCGCGCCGCTATTAGGGTGTCCCCCTACACTCACGCTTCGTTTCAAGGGTGCCCGGCTGTTCGCAAAGGTTCGGCCAAAAGGGCGGCAGCGCATGCGATGCATGCGCTGTCGAGGCAGGTCCCGCTCCCCGCGTAAATTTATCGAAATGGAGTCCCACATGAAGAAGAGTCTCATCGTCGTTGCGGTTGCCGCATCGTTCGCCTCCGTCGCTCACGCACAAAGCAGCGTGACGCTGTATGGTCTGCTGGACGCGGGCCTGACGTACACCAGCAACGTTGCGCACAACGCCAAGTGGGCGGCAGGCAGCGGCGGCATCAACCAGAGCATGTTCGGTCTGCGCGGTTCGGAAGACCTGGGCGGCGGCCTGAAGGCAATCTTCACGTTGGAAAGCGGCTTCAACGTCAACAACGGCAAGTTTGCTAACAACAACGGCATGTTCAACCGTCAAGCGTTCGTCGGTCTGTCGAGCGCGCAATTCGGTGCGGTCACGCTGGGCCGTCAATACGACGCAGCGCAAGACTACCTGGCACCGCTGACCGCGACGGGAAGCTGGGGCGGTACGTATTTCGCGCACCCGTTCAACAACGACAACCTGAACACCAACGGCGGCCTGTCGGTCAACAACTCGATCAAGTATTCGAGCGCTAACTACGCCGGCTTCACGTTTGGCGGCACGTACGGCTTCTCGAACCAGGCTGGCGCGTTCGCAAACAACCGTCAGTACAGCGTCGGTGCCGCATATCAGTGGCAAGGTCTGCACCTGGGCGCTGCTTACGCACAGCAGAACAACCCGGCTGCAAACACCAGCGGTGCTTCGGACGGCGTTCTGGCGAACACCTCGGGGATCATGACGGGCAACTTCCGTCAGCGTGAGTTCGGCGCAGCTGCTTCGTACGATTTCGGCCCGGCCACGCTTGGCGTGGCCTGGACGCAGTCGCGTGTGGATAACCTCGTGGGCGCAGCACCGGGCCAACGCCAGGGCCATTCGAACAATTACGAAGTCAACGGCAAGTACAACGTGACCCCGGCTCTGGGTCTGGGCATCGCTTACACGTTCACGGACGCACGCGGCTACGGCGTCAACGCGGACGGCAACGACATGAAGACCCGTTACCACCAGATCGGGTTGCAGGCTGACTACTCGCTGTCGCGTCGTACCGACGTCTACGCTCAGGCCGTGTATCAGCACGCCATGGGCGACGGTGGTGTCGCTTCCATCTACAGCGGCGACAACTCGCAACTGCCGTCGTCGTCTAAGAACCAGACGGCTGCTACGGTCGGTCTGCGTCACCGCTTCTAAGCTTCAGCAGAAGCTGCCTGTAGTACAAAAAGGTGCCGTTCGCGGCACCTTTTTTTGTGAGCGCGGCAATCGTGTTGCCGCGCATTGCACTGCACTGCACTGCACTGCACTGCTATTGACGCCGCTGCCGTGCGGTTCAAAGATCGTGCACGGACCGAGTGCAACGCCGGTCTGAGCTTTACTGCGCGGAACTTCGATCCGCCCCGCGCCCGAGATCTTGTCGAAATCGACCGTGCCATACGCGTCGGTGCGCCTAGACATGCCAAACTCAACTAGCGCCACGAACGTGGAGCGATAGCCGCTGCCAATTGACCATTGCCGATCGCGGTGTTGAACGCATGACGCGTACGGGCGGCCACGCGCCGGGTGCAACTGCGCCAATGATGGGACACCGCTTTCATCGCGCCATCGCGCCATCGCGCCGTTGCAGCAAAGTCATTGCGCCTTTGGACGATTGCGCCAGGCCATTTGACAAAAGTTGACTTTCGCGAAGGGGAGCTTCGGTTAATCTCAAAAACCCCGATCCACAGACCCAATCTTCGCGGCGATATCAGCACTCACGCTGATGCGGCCGTCGTTGTTACTGCATGAAGACTCCTCCAGCAAACGCAGCGGCTCAGCCTCCGGCTAGTCACGACCTGACCGACGAGCAATGGCAGACCATCGTGCCGTTGCTGCCTGAAATGCTGAATCACGGACCTCGGCGCGGGCGTCCCCACATCGACATTCGGTGGGTCCTCGATAGCGTGATATGGGTGCTGCATACCCGTGAGCCATGGAGCGCGATGCCCGCGCACTATGTTCCGTATCAAACCGCGCATCGCTATTACCTGCGCTGGAAGAGATCGGGCGTCATGGCCGCGGTCGCGTTGGCGCTGTACAGGACCGACGAGCTCCTCGAGCGGCCGGCCACCCGTAAGAGCCGTACCCGCAGGGCGTAGGGTTACTGAGCGCTTCCTTCTCGGCGGGCGCCATATGCTTCGCACCCGCGATGACACCGAACAGCGCCTGATGCTTGCCGCCGGGCACCCTCAACGACACGCAGCGCTCGAACAACCGCGCCAGCTTCGCGCGCGGGATCCGTTCGGGCCGCTCAGCCCACTGCTTGCGCGCGTCCGCCTAAAGCTCGCATCCCATGGCGCCTCGGAACCGCAGCTCTGTCATTTGAATGACAGACGGTTCATCATCACAATTGCCTGCCTGGCTCATCAACCAATCGGAACAATCAGAAAAATCGACGGCGCGGCCCGCGCCTCAGGAGACGATCCATGAAGCACACGTTCGACGAAGGCCTCGAGCAGCGCGAGGCCAATTATGTCCCGCTCACGCCGATCGACTTCATCGTGCGCGCAGCCGAGGTCTACGGCCATCGGCCGGCGGTGGTGGAGGCGCACTTCGGCGTGCCAATGGCCGGCGCCGTGCTGAACACGCTGAATACCCGGCTCGATGTGTCGTCGCTGCTGTTCATGCTGCGTCACGGCGAGGCCAAGGCGCTGATCGTCGATACGGAATACGGTGAATTCGCGCATCGCGCCGCGCTGGAATTGCCCGACTTGCGCATGATTGCCGTGGCCGACGCGATGCCGGCCGACCCCGCCCAATTCCTGCGCGCGACGGACTACGAAGCGTTCCTGGAATCCGGCGACCCGGCCTTCTCATGGATGCAGCCAGCCGACGAGTGGGACGCGATCGCGCTCAACTACACGTCCGGCACGACCGGCGACCCGAAGGGCGTGGTCTATCATCATCGCGGCGCGCATCTGAATGCGCTCAGCAATATCCTCGAATGGGACATGCCGAAGCACGCGGTCTACCTGTGGACGTTGCCGATGTTCCACTGCAACGGCTGGTGTTTTCCGTGGACCGTTGCCGCGCGTGCGGGCGTGAACGTCTGCTTGCGCAAATTCGACGCGAAGGCGGTGTTCGAGCTGATTCGCCGCGAGGGCGTCACGCACTATTGCGGCGCGCCGATCGTGCAGAGCGCGCTCGCCAATGCGCCGGCTGAATGGCGCGAGGGCATCGTGCATCGTGTATCGACGATGGTGGCAGGCGCCGCGCCGGCACCGGCGGTCATTGCGAAGATGAAGGAGATCGGCTTTGATCTGACGCACGTGTACGGGCTGACGGAAACCTATGGGCCCGCCGCGGTCTGCGCTAAACAGCAGGAGTGGGACGCGCTCGACGACCGCACGCGCGCTGAACTGAACGCGCGCCAAGGCGTGCGCTATCACCTGCAGGCGGCGGTCGCCGTGGTCGATCCCGATACGCTCGCGCCCGTGCCGGACGACGGCGAAACGATCGGGGAGATCATGTTCCGCGGCAACATCTGCATGAAAGGTTATCTGAAGAACGAGCGAGCGACCCAGGCAAGCTTCCAGGGCGGCTGGTTCCATACCGGCGATCTGGGGGTGCGGACGCCCGACGGTTATGTCCGCATCCGCGATCGCAGCAAGGACATCATCATTTCCGGCGGCGAGAATATTTCGAGCATCGAAGTCGAGGACACGCTATACCGTCACCCGGCGGTGTCGGTTGCCGCCGTGGTGGCGATGGACGACCCGAAGTGGGGCGAGGTGCCCTGCGCGTTCGTCGAACTCAAGGAAGGCGCTGAGGTGAGCGAAGCGGAAATCATCGCGCACTGCCGGCTATTTCTTGCCGGTTATAAGCTGCCAAAAGCCGTGCGCTTCGGCGAACTGCCGAAAACGTCGACAGGAAAGATTCAAAAGTTCGAACTGCGCGCGCGAATCAAGAGAGAAAAAAATGACGCTAAATAGCGCGTGAGCGCGATAGCACGCGGTTCACGTAGCCTGCCGGGACGCGCCTGGTTGCCTTTGATGGCGCTCAACCGCGCGTGTCGACCCAATGGCGGCCCCAGCGCGTCGAGTGCTGTAGCGCCTGCTCTTCGTTCGTGAAGTAATCCAGCGAATAGAACTGATAGCGCCCTTCGCTGCGCGCGCTGTCGGCTCGTTCGAGCAACAGATTGGACGAAAAGCTGCCGTCGGGCAAACGATGCGCCGAGGGCTTGACGGCATAGCCGTTGTAATGATGAATATGTTGGTTTTGCATTTTATATTTGAATGATTTTTTCGAGTGCGCCCCGGTCGCACGAACCCGTTCTACGAGTTGCACGGACGAGCTGATTCAAAGCCGTTGGGAGCCGAATCCTGACGCAGTCGGGAAGCGAAAAAAGGGCGTTGAAGCCGGAGGGGAGAATGAAGTGCAACGAGGCGTTTGGCGCTTGGGCAAGCTGCTGAATGAATGCAGCTAAAAGCGGTCGCGCCAGCTGTGGGAGACGAAGCTCCGCGAGGGTGTCGCTGCAGCCCGATGTCCGTTGCCGGACACCGAGCCCTTCAAACTTACAGCGGCTTGATGTTAGCCGCTTGCAGACCCTTCGGGCCTTGCTTCGTTTCGAAGCTCACCTTCTGATTTTCAGCCAGCGTCTTGAAGCCGTCGCTGCGAATTTCGGAGAAGTGCGCGAACAGGTCGTCGCCGCCCTTGTCCGGAGTGATGAAGCCAAAGCCTTTGCTGTCGTTGAACCACTTAACGGTACCGGTATCCATGAAGAATCCTTGATGAAAAAATAGTTGAAGTTGCTCGGTTTAGGAGCGCGTGAAGCGTCAAGGAGGGAGAGGACAACGAATACCGCTGACGAGCGAGACATTGATGAACAGCAATCGAACTTCTTGAACTTCGGGTGAGACAATAACCGCCAAGGTCAGTCAGCGTCAACATATAACTTGTAACTGTGTTGCCCGACGCCGCAAATCGTTGCGCTGAGCGCTGGCTCCCCCTTGCCGCGCTTGCCCGGGCGCGACACGACGTTCGAGCGGTTGCGACCATGCGACGGACAAGCGCCCTCAGCGAGACATGTTTCAGATGCCCACTTTATGTGCGGTCAGGATCAGGCGCAAGCCGAGCGTGGCCACCGCGCTCGCGGCAACGCGATCGATCCAGGCTTTCCACCGCAGATAAATTTCGCGTGGCCGTTTGCTCGAGAAGCACAGTGCGACGATCGTGTACCAGCCGGCCTCGATCGCGAAGATGGCAGGCGGCAGCGCGAAGTAGCACCACACCGGCGGGTGCTGCGGCAGCAGCGCCGCGAAAATACTGCCGTAGTAGACAGCCGTTTTCGGATTGCTGAGTTGCGTGCTCAAGCCGATCCAGAATGACTTGCGCGGATTCGCAGAAGCGCCTTGCGCGGCGTGAAACGCGAGCGGTCTTGCAGCGCCGCGCCAGATTTTCGACGCCAGGTAAATGAGGTAGACACCTCCGGCAACCTTCAGGCCGACGTACAGCCATTCGACCGTTGCCAGGAGCGTGTACAGGCCGAGCAGCGCGATGCCGCTGAAGAAGACGCCGCCAATACCCATGCCGAGGGCAGTGGCGAGACCGTCGCCGCGCGACAGCCCGATCGCATTGCGAGCGACGATGACGAAGCTCGGTCCCGGGCTCATGGCGCCCAGCAGCAGCGCGGCGAGGATAGTGAGGATGGCGGTTGAGGCGGGCATGGTCCAGTCTCCCGTGCACGGAGGTCGATGGATGAAACATAACATGACGGCGTTGGATTTTAGGTCGATGCGCGCGTTGGGAGCCGGGATTATTTGCGTATTCTGGCTTCACGCCTGGGCGCGTGCACTGCTTCGCGCGAAAGCCGCACATGTCGTCGATGAACGAACCTATACGGAAAAAGGGCACGGGCGTCGTCTTGTCAATCGATTCGGGGTCCAAACTAACGAGTGCGCTCCAAATCGCTGTTTTCGAAGCACGCGGTAGCCCTTTTTCGCCAGCCGAAAAAAAGCCCGCACGAGGCGGGCTCAACTACTCGGGTTTCACGGTCCAGTCGCTGGCGCGGCTCGCGCAAAGCACGTGCAAAGCCTGATGAAACCGCTAAACCTCCACTTCACAAATCGAAGAACACGGTTTCCTTATCGCCCTGCATGTGGATGTCGAAGCGGTACACATTGGCGGTATTCGGCTCGCGACGCGCGATCAGCGTGCCGCGCCGGTCGGCAGGAACCGCTGCCAGCACCGGGTCCTGCTGGTTCGCCTGGGCTTCGTCCTCGAAATAGATGCGCGTGAAAGTGTGCAGCAGCATGCCGCGCATCGTCAGAATCACATTCACGTGCGGCGCCTGATCCGGGCTGATGCGGCCGGGCTTCACCGTTTCGACGAAAAAACGCTTGTGCGGGTCCGTACCCGTGCCGACGCGCGCAAAGCCGTGAAAGCCGCTTTTCAGGATTTCCTCGCGCGAGTCCGGGTAATGGCCGTTCGGATCGACTTGCGACATTTCGATCATCGCGTCGCTGATCACGTTGCCGTCGCCGTCGAATACCTGACCGATGATCGTGATGTGCTCGCCGTCCGCTTCACGGTCGGCCAGAACAGGTGTGAACAGGCTCTTGAAGTCGAAGTCGTATTGTTGCGGGCAAAGACCGTAGGCGAAATAAGGTCCAACCGTTTGCGAAGGCGTTTGCTTGAGAGTGGTCATGGCTTAGCGCTCCATCGGGGTTTCGTTCGGGCCGCGCAGCACGATGTCGAAATCGTAGCCGAGCGCGTAGGCTTCCTGCGTGGTGTCGAGCGAAAAACGCGAGACCATGCGCTCGCGCGCATGCGCCGGCGTGCCCTGGTAGATTGGGTCGAAGGCCAACAGCGGGTCGCCCGGGAAATACATTTGGGTAACCAGACGCGAGCCGAAGTGGTCGCCGAAGAGCGAGAAGTGGATGTGCTGGGGGCGCCACGCGTTCGGGTGATTGCCCCACGGATAGGCGCCAGGCTTGATCGTCATGAAGCGATAGCGGCCTTCGTCGTCGGTGAGGCAGCGGCCCGCGCCGAGGAAGTTCGGGTCGAGCGGCGCGTCATGCTGATCGGCCTTATGCACATACCGGCCGGCCGCATTGGCTTGCCAGACTTCGACCAGTGTATTGCGCACCGGGCGGCCGCCTTCATCGAGCACGCGGCCCGTGACAATGATCCGTTCGCCAATCGGCTCGCCGTTGCGGACAGCATTGCGCGTGAGGTCGTTGTCGAGCGGACCCAGGTCTTCCGCGCCGTAGACTGGCACGCGCTGGTCGCGCAGTCTTTCCTTCAGCGCAATGAGCGGGCGCGTAGGGCCGCGTTTGGCCGACGAACCGTAGCTGGGGTAGACGTAGGCGGGATGGGACGGGAAATCACGCGGGGTAAGGAAGGAATCTTCCATTAGTGTCTCCTTGGGGAATCGTTGCGTGCGGCGATATGAAGCGACTGTATCGAACGCAAGCGGTTATGCAAAGTGACGTTTTCGCGCTTTTGGTATAACCTTTCGTTATGCAACGCAGTCTCGCGGACACCCGCGTCAAATTCCGTCATCTGCAGTGCTTTCTGGCCGTCGCGCAGTTCGGCAGCGTCCAGCGGGCCGCAGACAGTCTGTCGATCACCCAGCCCGCCGTCTCCAAGACCGTCGCCGAACTAGAGGAGATTCTGGGCGTGAAGCTGTTCGAGCGGGGCCGCCATGGCGCCGCGCCGACCCGCGAGGGGCAGCTTTTCATGCCGCACGCGAGCGCGTGCGTCAGCGCACTGCGCGAGGGCGTCGACCTGCTTGCGCGCGCCGAAGGCGCGGCTGCGGCGACGCTGGAAGTCGGCGTCCTGCCGACCGTCGCGCCCGCGGTGATCCCGCCGGCGCTCAAACGGTTCGCGGCGCTTTGGCCGCGCGTGATCGTGCGTCTGGCGACCGGCGCAAACCCGGAATTGCTCGAGCGGCTCAAAGCAGGCACGATCGAATTCGCGATTGGGCGCCTCGCCGATCCCGAACGGATGGTCGGCCTCAGTTTCGAGCAGCTTTTCACCGAGCCGCTGATCGCGGTGGTGCGGGCCGGGCATCCGTTGGCGAAAGGGCCGGGTTTGCCGGCTGCGTCGCTGAAGGATTTTCTAGTCGTGCTCCCGCCGTTCGGCACGTTGATCCGGCAATCGGCCGACAGTCTGTTGAACGCCTGGGGCGTGCAGCCGCTGTCGGCGTTCGTCGAAGTGTTGTCGGTGTCGACGGGGCGCGCATTGGCGCTGGAAAACGGCGCCGTGTGGTTGGTGCCCTCGAGCGCGGTGGACTATGAGTTGGCGCGCGGCATGCTGGTGCGCCTGGCCCTGCCGTTCGCGGGCACCGGCGAGCCGGTAGGTTTGATCCGGCGCTCGGACACGCAGCCGTCACCGGTGGGACGCGCGTTCATCGAGGCGGTGCGCGAGGTCGCGCAACAGCGCACGGCGGCCGAGGCCGATAAACCGGCGCGAAAGCCCCGCAGGAGCAAAGCAGCAAGGGATTGATACGGATTGGACGAATCGTCGCGCAGCAGCGCCGCTTGGCGGCCGCAGAGCATGTGGCGACGGCAGCGGAAAGCAGCGAGTGCGCCAGGCCGGCCAAGGTGAACCATCCAGTACAAATGAAGGTTGCGAACGCCCCGGCACCCGGTGTACAAACACGGTGCAGAAGCCGTCGCGGGCAGCGTTTGCTGCGGCATGTCATGTAGCCGACGCCACTTGCAGGCCGTCGACGGTTGCATCGAACATCGAAAATCGAATCCACCCGAACCAGCGCCGAAAGACCGTACAAGGAGATTGCCATGCCCAACGACCTGCCCACTCCAGACGCCGCGCTGCGCGCCGTGTCGGCGCCTGAGCATAACCCGCTCGGGACCGCCGGCCTGGAATTCGTGGAGTTCGCCGCGCGCGACCCGCAGGCGCTCGGCGAGACCTTCGCGAAGCTCGGCTTCAAGGCGGTCGCGCGCCATATCAGCAAGGACGTCACGCTGTATCGGCAGGGCGAGATGCAGTTCCTCATCAACGCCGAGCCGGATTCGTTCGCCGCGCGCTACGCGGAGGAATACGGCGCGGGCATCTGCGCGATCGGCATTCGCGTGGCTGACGCACAGCGCGCTTTCGACCGGGCGATCGAACTGGGCGCGTGGGCGTTCGAAGGCGAGAAGATTGGCGTCGGCGAACTGCTGATCCCCGCAATTCAGGGTATCGGCGACTCGCACATCTATTTCGTCGACCGCTGGCGCGGACGGGGCGGCCAGCGCGGCGGGCTCGGCGACATCTCGATCTTCGACATCGACTTCCGGCCGATCGAAATCGACACTGCCCACGCCGACCTGAGCCACCAGGGCATCGGACTCGTTGCGGTCGACCATTTGACACAAACGGTCGGCGAGGGCCGCATGCAGGAGTGGCTCGACTTCTATCGCGACCTGCTCAACTTCCGCGAGATTCACGAGTTGCATGCTAACTGGCATGTGTCGGCGGAGTCGCGCGTGATGGTATCGCCGTGCGGCGCGATTCGCGTGCCGCTGTACGAAGAAGGCACGCGCCGCACTGACCTGATGCACGAGTACCTGCCGGATCATCCTGGCGAAGGCGTGCAGCATATCGCGCTCGCCACCGACGATATCTTCGCGTGCGTCGAGCGCCTGCTCGCGAACGGGGTGGAATTCGTCGAGCCGCCGCCCCGCTACTACGATCAGCTCGACGCGCGTCTGCCGGGCCATGGGCTCGATGTCGAGCGGCTCAAGCGCGCGCATGTTCTGGTGGATGGCGAGATCGGCGCAGACGGCGTGCCGCAACTGTTTTTCCAGACCTTCATGCGCCGCAGAACCGGCGAGATTTTCTTCGAGATCGTGCAGCGCCAAGGGCATCACGGTTTCGGCGAAGGCAATCTCGCCGCGCTCGCGCAGGCACGCGAGCCGGGCGCCGATCATTGACGGCGTCCGGCTGCACCGCTGGAGCTCACCACGGTCGGCAAGTGGCGCGCCGCGGTGGCGCAGGCGCTATGTCACTTCTTGCGCGGCTCGCCGTTTGCAGGCGCTTGCGGAAGATCCGCGCTCGTCGCCATCCACAGCACTTCGGCATCTTCTTCGCTAGTCGAGACCGCGGCGTGGCCGGTGCGGCTGTCGAAGTACAGACTGTCGCCGGCGTTCAGATGCGTCGGCGCATACAACTCCGAATACAGGCACACGCTGCCGCTGATCACGTACAGGAATTCTTCCCCTTCGTGGCGGCCCCAGTCGTCGAACGCGTCGAGCGTGTGCGCCGAGATGCGGATGCGAAACGGCAGCATCGCCTTGTGCGCGAGGTCGGTGGCGAGCAGTTCCATCTGGTAGCCGCGGTACGCATGGCGCTGACCTTCGTTCTTGCGGGTCAGCGCGCGGCGGCCACTGGCGCTTACCTTTGGGGTCGAGCCAAACAGTTCGCCGATTTCGATCTTCAGCCCGAGGACGATTTTTTGCAGCACGTCGAAAGTAGGCGACATCAGGCCATTTTCGACTTTGGATAGCGTGGAGCGCGAGACGCCGCACAGGCGGCTCGCGGTCTCCAGCGTCAGGTCCTGCGCCTGACGGGCGGCGCGCACGCGACGGCCGAGGTCGGTGGTCGACGGGTCGGCGGGTTTGCTGAGATGGGTATCCATGGAGTTTGCTGCTTTATCGGGTACGCGCTTCACGGTGGCGAATTGTGTTTCCGATAATAACATTTGGCCCAACCGCCAGACGTGCAGGCGCGATCTTACGCGGGCTCCGAAGCAGGAAAGGAGCCGCGCATCCTTTTCGCATCGGAAACCCGGGGCACGTTCCCGTTCATCGAGGGCGGCCCAAGGGCGGACGCGGGGCCATCACCGGTTTTCACCGCCTTTGCGGAAGAGTTCGTTGAGTTGCGCGCCCGAAGCCGCCCCCGCAAACCCGTCGAAGCGCCCCTCGGCCAGCGCCTGCGCGGCCTGCATGAAGCCGCCCCATGCCGCGCGGGCCAGTGCACCGCCGACACTGACACGCCGCACACCCAGCGCGGCAACTTCCTGCAGCGTGAGCGTGGACGTGGCGCCGATCAACAGGTTGACGGGTTTCGGCGCGACGGCGGCGACCACGGCCTCGATCTGCTCGCGCGTCTGGATGCCGGGCGCGTACAGGCAATCGGCGCCGGCCTCGGCATAGGCCTGCAGGCGCGCGATAGCGTCATCGAGATCGGGCTTGCCGGCGAAGAAGTTCTCCGCCCGGCCGATCAGCAACGTCTCGCCGCCGGTTTCGTCGATCGCCCGGCGCGCTGCGGCGAGCCTTTGCACGGCGATATCGATGGGAAAGAGGGCGCCGGCCGGGTCGCCGGTGGCGTCTTCGATCGACAGACCCGCAACACCGGTCGCCACGGCCAGCTTCACGCTTTCGGCGACGCCTGCCGGATCGTCGCCGAAGCCGTTCTCGAAGTCGGCGTTCACCGGCAGGTCGGTCGCTTGAACCATATCGCGCAAGTGCGCGAGGATCGCCTCGCGCGGCAGCGTGTTGTCGGCGTGGCCGGTCGACCATGCAAAGCCCGAACTCGTGGTGGCGAGCGCCTGGAAGCCGAGGGTTTGCAGATAGCGGGCGCTACCCGCATCCCACGGATTGGGTAGTACGAAACAGCCGGACGTGTGCATCGCACGGAAGGCGGTGCGTTTTTCAGCGATGGTGCGGGGCATGCGTGTCTCCTGGGAATGAGGGAGCCGAGGCTCCCACGTTGACCCTGCGCGTTCGGGACCGACAACGGGAAAGTCTATTTCCCGCTTGCTGCGCATTCAGTTTCGAGGTCGTTTGAGCGATGTGCTATTTGGAGTATGGCCGATGTTTGCGGCTAGCCGGCGATTTGCATTCGCCGCTTTTTGCCACTTGTGATGAAGCATAAGATACCCGCGTCTCGCAAGAAAACTTGCGACGCGCGAAGCCGCGCCCGTTGCCGGATTGAGCAGCTGCGAAAGCGGGAAGGGATTAGCGTCGCGGCAAGCGGGCCGCGAACTTCTTCGATCGACTTTCCGACGCACGAAGCGCGATCGTCGTACGCCGCCCAACAAACAAAAACGAGCACTTGCGTCGCCGCACACGTGCTCGTCCATACCCCATGGCTGCGGCGAGTTATTGCCCCATGTTCTGCCCAGCCGCACCGCCACCCGCTTGCGACGAACCCGTTGCCGTCGTCCCATAACCGGTGCCGTCGGCTCCAGCGGTGCCGTTCTGCGCGGCGACGCGCGCTTCGGCGGCCTGAATGTCAGCGGGGTAATTGGGGTCGCTGGACCGGGCGGGGTTATAGCCCGCCTGCTCGATCTGCTTCAACTGGGCCTTGACTTCGGCACGCGTGAGCGGTTGCTCGGTTTGTGCGAACGACGCGACCGGCGCAGCAAGAACAACCAGCAGCGCCACCGTTTTGACAAGCGAGTTCATGATGCTTCCCTCCAGGATTGCGTTTGCGGCACCGCAATCTCTGGCGCCATGCACGCAGTCTAAAAAGCGCTCGATCCAGGGGGAACCACCTCATCGTTAATTCAGTATTGCAGCAAACAATAAGTCGGCGTCATGTAATGTGGTTTGCAAGAATAGTGTCAAACACCCTTGCGCACGTCGACCCGATAAGCCGTCACTTGCCGGTAGGTATCGCCGGGTCGCAAGATGACCTCGTCCCGCGCGGCCATGTTGATCTCGTTCGGAAAACCGCCAGCTTCCAGACACAAACCCGCATGCCGTTGATACCGCACGCCGCCACGTCCCGGGTTGCCATTCAGGAAGTTGCCGGTATAGAACTGCAAGCCGCGCTGATCGGTCGACACGGTCAATTCGCGTCCGCTGCCGGGATCGTATGCACAGGCCACCTGGCGCAGCGGCCGCGCCCGTTCGCTCGCGCCGGCGATGGCTGGCTCCCGCAGCACGTAGCAATGATCGAAGCCGCCAGCCCGTCCGAGTTGCGCGTGCGGCCAGTCCAGGCGTGCGCCAATCGGTGCGCTCTGGCGGAAGTCGAACGCATTGCCCGCTACCTCGGCAAGCTCGCAGGGAATCATCGCGGCGTCGACTTCGAAGAACTTCTCCGCGTCGATCGACAACACATGCCCGCGAATGTCGCTGCCCGGCCGCCCCGTCAGGTTGAAGTACCCATGGCTCGTCAGATTGAGCGGCGTCGGCGCATCGGCGATCGCTTCGTATTCGATGGTCAAAGTGCCGTCGTCGTCGAGCGAATAGCGCACTTGCGTGGTCACGTTGCCCGGAAAACCGGCGTCTCCCTCGGGCGACTCCAGACGCATCAGCAATGCGCCGTTGTCCTCACTCACGTCCCACAACGCGCGATGAAAACCGACCGTGCCGCCGTGCAGCAGGTTCGTGCCTTCGTTGCGGTCGAGCGTGTACTCGATACCGTCGAGCGTGAAGCGCGCGTCGGCGATGCGGTTCGCCCATCGGCCGATCAGGCCGCCCATGTAGGTGGTCGCCGCCACGTACTCGGCGGGCGTATCGTGGCCGAGCAGAATGTCGCCGAGGCGTCCCGCACGATCCGGTGTGTGCCAGGAAACCAGCGTCGCGCCGAGGTCGCTGATGGCGACCTTCATGCCATGCGCGTTGCGCAGCGTATAGAGCCGCACGGGATCGCCGCCCTGCAGCGTGCCCCACGGCTCTGAAGAAAGTTGTGCAATGCTGATCATGTCGTCGGTGGAAGGAGAAGGGAAAGCCACGTTCAGCCGGGGGTGGTCGCCGGATTCGCGCGCGCCTGATATTCGCGCGGCGTACAGCCAAGTTCCCGGCGGAAAACCGCATACATGTATTGCAATGACGTGAAGCCGCAACGAATCGCCACTTCCGCGCTCGACGCATCGCGTTTGGCCAGCAGCGCCTTCGCGACATCGAGCTTATGGCGCAGGATTTCCTGATGCACGGTGCACTGCCGCTCGCGCCGGAAGTACTCTTCTAGCGACGAGCGCGATACGCCCACATAGTCGGCCACCTGCTCGGTGCGAATTCCCTGGCACGCGTACTGGCGGATGAAGTGCCGCGCGCGCATCACATAGGGGCTCGCTAGCGGTTGATACCGCGTCGATTCCAGCACATTGATGCCGACCGGTGGCACGAGAATGCGCCGCCCCGGAAAACGCGCGCCGTGCAGCATCTGATGCAAAACGTGCGCGGCGGTCCGCCCCATTTCCTCGGTGCCCTGAATCACGGACGAAAGCGGAATGCGCGTCAACGTGCGCGTCAGCGGGTCGTTGTCGATGCCGATGATCGCGACTTCCTCGGGAACCGGAATGCCCGCGATCAGACACGCCTGCAGCAGATGCCGCGCTCGCGCATCGGTCACTGCGATGATGCCGACCGGCTTCGGCAATTGCCTGAGCCAGGCGGTGAGCTGCTCGGTCGCCTGGTTCCATGACGGCGCGCTGGTGGACAGCCCGCGATACATCTCGCTGTCGATCTGCGCGCCGCTGCGACCATCGGCGCGGCGCAAATGCGCGAACGCAAGTTCGCGCTGCTGCGCCCAACGGTTTTCCTGCGCCTGCGGCAGGCTGTACAACGCGAAGTGTTCGAGGCCGGCGCCGATCAGATGCGTATAGGCGAGCGACACGAGCTTGCTGTTGTCGGTCGCGATATAGGGTAAGTCGGGAGGGTAGTGCGCCGGGTCTTCGAATGACGAGCCAACTGCGACCACCGGCAACGGACAGCCGCGCAGGGCTTCGCCCACAGCCGGGTCGTCGAAGTCGGCGATGATGCCGTCGCCGTCGAAGCGCTCGATGCCGGTCAGCCGGCAGCGGAAATCTTCTTCGAGGAAGAGATCCCACGCAACCCGGGTCGACAGCAGGTAATTGCCGATGCCGGTGATGATTTCGCGGTCGTAAACCTTGTTCGCATTGAACAGCAGTGCGATCCGATGGGTCGTCTGGGGTGTCTGCGGACGGGGCATGGCGGTGAGGGGCGCGCAGATGGTGGGATCTGCCGCACCTTTGTCTCCTGTTTGTTGGCCGCTCAATGGAGCGCCATTTTTACGCGTCCGGTTATTCTAGGCCCCGAAGCGGGCGCCGGTGCCAAACAAACGCGCGGGCGGTAAGAAACATCAAGCGAACTGCGCAATTTCGCAATTGCCGATGCCTCACGCACGCGGCAGCATGGCGTCACCCTGTAGACCGCTGTGAAGAACCGGCGAGGGTTGCAGTGCAGCATACCTTGGAGACGCTGATGTCCTACTTCGAACACATTCCCGAGATCCGCTATGAAGGCCCGCAATCGGACAACCCGCTTGCGTACCGCCATTACGACAAAAGCAAGCGGGTACTCGGCAAGAGCCTCGAAGAACAGCTGCGCATTGCCGTGTGCTACTGGCATACGTTCGTGTGGCCGGGCGTCGACATTTTTGGGCAAGCCACCTTCAAGCGTCCGTGGCAGCAGCCCGGCGGGCGCCGCGACCAGCCCCGATCCGGAGATCTTCGCGTTCGCCGCGACGCAGGTGCGCCACGCGCTCGATGCGACGCACCGGCTCGGCGGCGAGAACTATGTGCTGTGGGGCGGGCGCGAAGGCTACGATACGCTGCTGAACACCGACCTCGCGCGCGAACGCGAGCAGCTTGCGCGCTTTCTGCACATGGTGGTGGATCACGCGCACAAGATCGGCTTCAAAGGTTCGCTGCTGATCGAGCCCAAGCCCCAGGAGCCGACCAAGCATCAATACGACCACGACGTCGCGACCGTGCACGGCTTTCTGTTGCAGCACGGGCTGGACAAGGAAATTCGCGTGAACATCGAGGCCAATCACGCAACGCTCGCGGGCCACTCGTTTCATCACGAGATCGCGTCGGCCTACGCGCTGGGGATCTTCGGCAGCGTCGACGCGAATCGCGGCGATCCGCAAAACGGCTGGGATACCGACCAGTTTCCCAATAGCGTCGAAGAACTGACGCTGGCCTTCTACGAGATTCTCAGGCATGACGGCTTCACGACGGGCGGCATGAACTTCGATTCGAAAGTGCGGCGCCAAAGCGTCGATCCCGAAGATCTGTTCTACGGCCATATCGGCGCCATCGACAATCTCGCGCTAGCCTTCGAGCGCGCGGCCGTGCTGGTCGAAAACGATCGGCTGGAACAGTTCAGGCAGCAGCGCTACGCGGGCTGGAACGCGGAGTTCGGCCGCAAGATTCTCTCCGGCGACTATTCGCTGTCGACCCTCGCCACCGATGCACTGGCGCGAGAGCTCAATCCGCAGCACGCGAGCGGTCAGCAGGAGAGGATGGAGAACATCGTCAATCAGGCGATTTATAGCGGACGCTGAAACGCGCCCGGCGCATGCAATAGAAACAGAGGGCATTACATAAAGATCGCGCGGCCACGTCGACCGCGCGCAGGGGAAGCTTTGGCTTGTCGCTTGACCGGTTCTGTCGCTCGCAGCGCGGACCGACCAATCCGGTATTCCGCTAATACAACGAAACCATCTTTCACGGGTCCGAAGTCAGTGCTCACGCACCCGCTACGGTCGACAAAGGAGACAGACATGCAATTCAAAACGCGTCGTAACGTACTGAGTTCCCTCGTGTGCGTAGCGGTACTCGCCAGCCTTTCGCTTGCCGCGCCGCTTGCGCACGCCAGCAAGGATCACCCGGAAATCGGCTTCTGCATCGACGATCTGCGCGTCGAGCGCTGGTCGCGCGATCGCGACTATTTCGTCGCTGCGGCGGAAAAGCTCGGCGCGAAAGTGTCGGTGCAATCGGCCGACGCGAGCGAGGAGCGGCAAATTTCGCAGATCGAAAACCTGATCTCGCGCGGCGTGGATGTGATCGTGATCGTGCCGTTCAATTCGAAGACGCTCGGCAACGTGGTTGCGGAAGCGAAGAAGGCGGGCATCAAGGTGGTGTCGTATGACCGTCTGATTTTGGACGCGGACGTGGACGGCTATATCTCGTTCGACAACGAGAAGGTCGGCGAACTGCAGGCGCAAGGCGTCTACAACGCGCAGCCGAAGGGCAACTACTTCCTGCTCGGCGGCGCGCCGACCGACAACAACGCGAAGATGCTGCGCGAAGGGCAACTGAAGGTGCTCAAGCCCGCCATCGACAAGGGCGACATCAAGGTGGTCGGCCAGCAGTGGGTGCCTGAGTGGAGCGCTTCGACGGCGCTGCGCATCGTCGAAGACGCGCTGACCGCGAACAACAACAAGATCGACGCGATCGTCGCGTCGAACGACGGCACCGCGGGCGGCGCGATCCAGGCACTCGCCGCGCAGCACATGGCGGGCAAGGTGCCGGTGTCGGGCCAGGATGCGGACCTCGCGGCGGTCAAGCGGGTGATCGCCGGAACGCAGACCATGACCGTGTACAAGCCGCTGAAGCTGATCGCGAGCGAAGCGGCCAAGCTCTCGGTCGCGCTGGCCAAGGGCGAGAAGCCCGCGTTCAACGCGCAGTATGACAACGGCAAAAAGAAAGTCGACACGGTGCTGCTGCAACCCACGTTGCTCACCAAGAGCAATGTCGATGTAGTCGTCAAGGACGGCTTCTATAGCCAGGCCCAGCTTGCGAGCCAATGAGTAACGCGCGCGCGGCGGACTCCGGCGCATGTGACAAGCACCGACGCCGCCGCGCGCCTTGCAGCGAGGCATAGCGAATGACGCAAGCTCTACTGGCGATGCGCGGCATCGTCAAGGCGTTTTCCGGCGTGAAGGCGCTCGACGGCATCGACCTGACGGTCGCGCCGGGCGAGTGCGTCGGTTTGTGCGGCGAGAACGGCGCGGGCAAATCGACGCTCATGAAGGTGCTATCAGGCGTGTATCCGCACGGTACCTGGGATGGCGAAATAAGCTGGGAAGGCGCGCCGCTGAAGGCCGCGAACGTGCGCGATACCGAACGCGCCGGCATCATCATCATCCACCAGGAGTTGATGCTGGTGCCGGAGTTGTCGGTGGCCGAGAACATCTTTCTCGGCAACGAGATCACGCTGCCCGGCGGCCGCATGAACTACGCCGCGATGTACCAGCGCGCCGACGAATTGCTGCGCGAACTCGGCATTGGCGGTATCAATGCCGCGCAGCCGGTGATGAACTATGGCGGCGGCCACCAGCAGTTGATCGAGATCGCCAAGGCGCTGAACAAGCGCGCGAAGCTGCTGATTCTGGACGAGCCTTCGTCGTCGCTGACCACGTCGGAAATCAGCATCCTGCTCGATATCGTGCGCGATCTGAAGCGGCGCGGCATTGCCTGCGTGTACATCTCGCACAAGCTCGACGAAGTGGCGGCGGTCTGCGACACGATCAGCGTGATTCGCGACGGCCGTCATGTCGCGACGGAGCCGATGCACGCGCTCACCACCGACCGCATCATCTCGCTCATGGTGGGCCGCGAGATCAAGAACCTGTTTCCCCGCGAGCCGCATCCGGTGGGGGAGGTCATTTTCGAAGCGCGTAACGTCACCTGTTTCGACGTGACCAACCCTCGCCGCAAGCGCGTGAACGACGTGTCGTTCGCGTTGCGTCAGGGCGAGATTCTCGGCGTGGCTGGACTGGTGGGCGCGGGCCGCACCGAGTTGATGCAGGCGATCTTCGGCGCGTATCCCGGCGCGAGCGAAGCGAGCGTGCTGGTGAACGGCAAGCCGCTGAAGATTCGCGCGCCCATCGACGCGATTCGCGCGGGCATCGCAATGGTGCCGGAGGATCGCAAGCGCCACGGCATCGTGCCGGGCATGAGCGTAGGTCATAACATCACGCTCGCGGTGCTGGAGCGTTTTGCATCCGGTGGGCGAATCGACTCCGCCGCCGAACTCGACACGATTCACACGGAGATGAAGCGGCTTTCGGTGCGCGCCGCGCATCCCATGTTGTCGATTGCGAGCCTGTCGGGCGGCAATCAGCAGAAGGCCGTGCTCACGCGCATGCTGCTGACCGATCCGAAAGTGCTGATCCTCGACGAACCGACGCGCGGCGTCGACGTCGGCGCGAAGTACGAAATCTACAAGCTGATTTTCCAGCTGGCGCAGCGCGGGATGTCGATCGTGATGGTGTCGTCCGAATTGCCCGAGGTGCTCGGCATCAGCGATCGCGTGCTGGTGATCGGCGAAGGCGAACTGCGCGGCGACTTGGTCAACGACGGCCTCACGCAGGAGGACATCCTCGGCGCCGCGATCCGTCCCGTGCAGCGATCAACGAACCCTACCGCAGCGAGTGCAGCATGACGCCTGACCTTACCTCCCAACGCGCCGACAACACCGTGCCGCGAGGCGCGTTCGGCGGTCCGCAGCGTATTCAGCAACTGTTCGCGCGCTACAAGATTCTCGCGTTGCTGATCGCGGTGGCCGCGATCTGGATTTTCTTTTCCCTGCTCACGCATGGCGCGTTCATCACGCCGCGCAATCTGTCGAACCTGCTGCGGCAAATGTCGATCACCGGCATGCTCGCATGCGGAATGGTGTTCGTGATCATCGCGGGTGAAATCGATCTGTCGGTCGGCTCGCTGCTCGGTCTGCTCGGCGGCGCGGCGGCGATACTCGACGTCAACCGGCACTGGCCGATCGCCGTCACCGTACCGGTGGTGATGCTGCTCGGCTTGCTGGTCGGCATGTTCAACGGCTGGTGGTCGACTTACCGGCGCGTGCCTTCGTTCATCGTCGGGCTGGGCGGGATGCTCGCGTACCGCGGCATTCTGCTGGGCGTGACCGGCGGGTCGACCGTCGCGCCGGTGTCCGACGGTTTCGTGTTCGTCGGCCAAGGGTATCTGCCGCGGCTCGCGGGCGACACGCTCGCGGTCGTGCTGTTCCTGCTGCTCGCGTTCCTGACGATCCGGCAACGTGCGAATCGCCGGCGCTATCAGTTGCGGGTGGTGCCGTTGTGGCAGGACGTGGCGAAGGGGGTCGGCGCGGGCGCGATTCTGGCGGGCTTCGTTGCTACGCTGGATCGTTACGGCGGTATTCCGGTGCCGGTCCTGTTGCTGCTTGCGCTGCTCGGCGTTTTCATGTGGATCGCGACGCAGACCGTGTTCGGGCGGCGCGTCTATGCAGTGGGCTCGAACCTCGAAGCGACGCGGCTCTCCGGCGTCAATACCAACCGCGTGAAGCTGGCGATCTTCGCGCTGATGGGGCTGATGTGCGCTTTCGCCGGCATCGTCAATACGGCGCGGCTCGCGGCAGGCTCGCCCTCTGCGGGCTCGATGGGCGAACTGGATGCGATCGCCGCGTGCTTCATCGGCGGTACGTCGATGCGCGGCGGCTCCGGCACCGTGTACGGTGCATTGATCGGGGCGCTGGTGATGGCGAGCCTCGATAACGGCATGTCGATGCTGGACGTGGACGCCTACTGGCAGATGATCGTGAAGGGCAGCATTCTCGTGCTGGCGGTGTGGATCGATGTGGTGTCGGGATCGAACCGGCGATGAGGTGACACGCTAGCCCGCTTTCAACGTGCGCTCGCGCCGGGCCCGTCGCCCGGTTGCGCCGCGACGCGTCGGTACGCGGCGCGCGGCAGCGCACGTTCCCGCTCATTTAATGAAACACACCACGATTAACCCCGCCCCGTAGCAGTCGCCTGATTCCCCGCCCCACGCCGCTCGACCCGAGCAAACGAATTTAAGTCTCCCGTCTGCTCATCCGTCTTATTACTATTGCGCAACAACCCCCGAGGCGCCCCGCGCGCTTTAGCAGCTTCCGTTGGTCATCATCGTGCAGGCTGATCGAGCCATGTCATGTTAAAGCGCAGAACCTTCCTGCTCGGCGGCGCGAGCGCAGTGGGCGCATTGCTGGTCGGCTGGTCGGTGCTGCCGCCGCGTCAACGGCTGAATACGTCGACGCCGCTGCCGGCAGAAGGCTCGCAAGTCGCGCTCAACGGCTGGGTCAAGATTGCCGCCGACAACAGCGTGACGATCATCGTGTGCAAGGCCGAGATGGGCCAGGGCATCCACACGGGTCTTGCGATGCTGCTCGCCGAGGAACTCGACGCCGACTGGTCCCAGGTGCGGGTGGAAGAAGCGCCGATCGACAAGATCTACAACAGCGTGCAGAACATCGTCGACGACTTGCCGTTTCGCCCCGACGACGACGGCCTGGTAAAACGCACCACAGTCTGGTTCACTCGCAAACTGGTGCGCGAGGGCGGCACGATGATGACGGGTGGTTCGTCGAGCATCAACGATTTGTGGACGCCGATGCGCGAAGCCGGCGCGTCGGCGCGCGCGATGCTGATCGGCGCGGCAGCGTCGCAATGGCAAGTGCCGCCCGGCGAGTGCCGCGCTGAAAGCGGTCACGTGGTGCACGCGGCGGGCCATCGGGCGAGCTTCGGCGAACTGTCGGCGCTGGCCGCGCAGCAGGCGCTGCCGCGCAAAGTGACGCTGAAGGATCCCGCCGACTTCAAGCTGATCGGCCGACCGCTGCGCCGCGTCGAAGCGGCATCGAAGATCAACGGCACGGCGCGCTTCGGCATCGACGCGCTGCCCGATGGCTTGCTGTACGCGAGCGTCGTGATGTGTCCGACGCTCGGCGGCACGGTCGCGCATTTCGACGCGGCGCCTGCGCAAAAAATGCCGGGCTTCGTCAAGGCGTTCGTGGTCGCGCCGTATAGCGGCGGCACCGGCGGCGTCGCCGTGATCGCGCAGAATCCGTTTCGCGCGATGAACGCGGCCAGCGCAATAGGCGCGGCTGGCGTCACGTGGCAGCACGGCGCCGCCGCGACGCTGTCGAGCGCGGACGCACAGGCGCGCCTCGCTCAAGCGCTCGATGACAGCGACGGTTACGCGTACTTGCATCGCGGCAATGTCGACGCCGCGATGAGCCGAGCGAAACAGACCGTCGACGCCGAATATCGCGCGCCGTATCTGGCGCATGGCGCGGTCGAGCCGGTCAACTGCACAGTGCAAGTGGCGGACGGCGCGGCCACGGTATGGGTTTCGACGCAAATGCCCGCGCTTGCGCGGGCGCACGTCGCACAAGTGCTGAACCTCGACAGCGACAAGGTCGACGTGCAGACGCAATTGCTCGGCGGCGCATTCGGGCGGCGGCTCGAACTCGACTTCATCGCGCAGGCGGCCGCAATTGCGCGCGAGGCAGACGGGCGTCCGGTGCAGACCATCTGGTCGCGCGCAGAAGATTTCACACACGACTTTTATCGGCCGGCGTGCGTGTCGCGGCTCAAGGCGGGCGTCGACGCGCAGGGCAAGCTGCTTGCGTGGCGCAGCACGTCGGCTGGGCAGGCGATCGTGCCGGAATCGCTGAAGCGCTATTACGGCGTGCCCCGCGTTCCGATCGACAAGACCACCTGCGAAGGTGCGTTCGATCAGCCCTACGAATGGCCTGCCGCGCGCGTCGCGCACAAGGTGGTCGAGTTGCCGGTGCCGGTCGGTTTCTGGCGCTCGGTCGGCCATTCGCATCAGGCCTTCTTCACCGAAAGTTTCACGGACGAGGTCGCCGCCGCCGCCCGCCAGGACCCGATTGCGTTTCGCGCCGCGCTGCTGGTCGACCATCCGCGCCATCTCGCGGTGCTCGAGCGCGTCGCGGTGTTGTCGCAGTGGGGGCGTGCGTTAAAGCGTGCGGCCGATGGCGCGCCGTGCGCGCGCGGCGTCGCGCTGCACGAGGCGTTCGGCAGCGTGGTTGCGCAGGTGGCGGAAGTGTCGATCGGGCCGCAGCGGCAGATTCGCGTGCATCGGGTGGTCTGCGTGATCGATTGCGGCTTGCCGGTGAATCCGAACCTGATCCGTCAGCAGATGGAAGGCGGGATCGTGTTCGGTTTGTCGGCCGCGTTGCAGGACGAGATCACGATCGAGAAGGGACAGGTGAAGCAGATGAACTTTGTCGACTTCCCGGTCGTGCGGATCAGCGATTGTCCTGTGATCGAAACGCACATCATGCCCAGCCAGATGCATCCGCAAGGCGTCGGCGAGCCGGGCGTGCCGCCGATCGCGCCCGCGGTCGCGAATGCGGTATTCGCCCTGACCGGCACGCGTTTGCGCACGTTGCCGTTGCGGCTCGCGTGACGCAACGGCGCTTCGACATGACTCACGGCGATGCCACGGCGCCGCGACTCGGGAGGCAAGCATGGAAACACTGAACATCAACGGCCGGGCGGTGGCCGTGCAGGCCGAACCGGATATGCCGCTGCTATGGGTGCTGCGCTGCGAACTCGGCATGACCGGCACCAAGTTCGGCTGCGGCGTGGGCATCTGCGGCGCGTGCACGATTCATCTGGACGGCGCGGCGTGCCTTGCGTGTCAGACACCGATGTCGTCCGTGCACGCCACCCAGAAGATCACGACTATCGAAGGCGTGCAGGGCGCCGAAGCGCAAGCGTTGAAGGCGGCGTGGATCGATGTCGACGTGGTGCAGTGCGGCTATTGCCAAAGCGCGCAATTGATGGCGGCGTGTGCGCTGCTCAAACGCAAACCCGATCCGACCGACGCCGATATCGACGCGGCGATGTTCAACATCGTGTGCCGTTGCGGGACCTATCCGCGCGTGCGTGCCGCGATTCATCAGGCGGCGGGAAAGCGCCGGCCGGCTTAGCGGCATACTGGCGCATCTTTCGCAGAACTGAGCTTTTCCCGGTCGGGACGCCAGGCGGGCTCAATTCGCCAGCATTTCGACGACGGCGACCGCCGCCGCGAAAATGCCGATGCATCCGCCCAATGTGACTGCGCCTGGCAGGAATGGCGACATAGGTGACTCCGTAACGTGTGAAGTGAGTGTCACCTATTTGACCGGAAATGAAAGGAAAAGAAAGATTGCCAGAATAAACCGGAAGGTCACGGGGCTTTGCCTGCCGTGGCGGAGGCCGTTGCTGCACCCGGCATGGCTTTCCCGGGCACGGCTACATCAGGGGTGGCGGCCCCGTGGGTGCTTGCCGCATCGGTTTCCCACCCGCCGCCTAGCGCGAGGAACAGATTGACCTGATCGATGGCCACCTGGCCTTCCGCTGCCGCCACCTGCGATCGCGTCGAAGTCAGCGTGCGCGTCGCATCCAGATCGGAGATGAACGACTCGCGCCCGGCGCGATAGAGCCGGTGGGTTTCGTCCGCCGACTCGGTCGCCGACTTTAGCGCGGCGCGCAGCGCGTCGGCGCGCGCGTAGTCCGATGCATAAGTGGCCAGATCGGTTTCGGTCTCGCGCAGCGCGGTCAGCACGACGCCGTCGAACCTGGCGAGCGCCACCTGGCTCGACGCCTGCGCTTCCCGCACGCGGCCGCGCGCGCCATTGGCCGGGAAGGTCCAGCTGATCAGCGGACCGAAGCCCCAGCGCGCGGTGGCCGCCGTGCCGAGGTCCTCGAGAACCCCGGTCAGGCCCGCCGACGCGCCGATGCTGACCGTCGGATAAAGCGCGCCGGTGGCGACGCCGATGCGCGCCGTCGAAGCCGCCAGCTGACGCTCGGCCTCGCGCACGTCCGGGCGGCGCTTGAGCAGCGCGGCGCCGTCGCCGACCGGAATCGGCTGACGGATCTGCGGCAGCCGGTCGCACGCCAGCACAGCCGGCGGCAGGTCGGACGGCGCGCGCGAGAGCAGCGCTGCAAGCCGGTACTGTGCAATCTTGCGCCGTGCCGTATAGCGCGGAATATCCGCCGACAACGTATCAACCTGCGTCTGCCCGCGCGTCACCTCGGTCTGATTGCCACGGCCCGCGTCGCGCAGGCGGCGTGACACGTCCACGCGCTGCTTCTGCAACGCGAGCGATTGCTGCGCGATCCTCAGTTCTTCGGCGGCTGAGCATTGTTCGACATACGAGCGCACCACGTCCGCCACCACGGTGATCTTCGCGAGATCGCCAGCGGCCTGCACGGACTCGGTATCCGCCGCCGCCGCTTCCACGCCGCGCCGCAGCTTGCCGAACAGATCGATTTCATACGCGACGCTGATGCCAATGTCGCCTTCGTTGACGACCGGTATTTTCTCCGTGAGCAGAAACTGCTCGGCCGATTCCTGTGCACGCTCGACCTGCGCCGATGCTTTGCCCGAGAAGCCGCCCTGCGCTTGCGCCACGCCCAGCGCTTCACGCGAACGCGCGAGATTCGCGGCCGCGACGCGCAAGTCGGTATTCGATTGCAGGGCCTCGTCGACGAGACCGTTGAGCACCGGATCGTCGTACAGCTTCCACCACACGGCGGGCACGTTGCCCGTCGAGGTCAGCGTGGGGTCGGCGCCTTCGATCGGCGCGTTGGCGAGCGGCGCGTTGACGAGCGCCTGTTGCGGCAGCGAGTAGTCGGGGCCGACATTCACACAGCCGCCGAGCGCGACGGCGAGCGGCAACAACGGCAGCAGCGGCAGGAAGGGCAGAGCCCGCGACAGCTTCATTGCGAGGCGCCCGAGGAAGTTGACACCGATGCCGGCTGTGCGGCCGACGCAGTGGAAGCCGCGGACACAGCCGCAACGGAAGCCGTAGCCGAAGCGGACGAAAAAGCGGACGAAGAAGCGGACGACAAAGCGGACGAAGAAGCCGAAGCCCCCACCGCCTGACGCCTTCCGACCGGCGACAGATCACGCACCGACACGGTCGCGGTGCGCCCCGCGATCATGCGGAAGTCGGCGGGCACTTCGTCGAGTGCGACGCGCACCGGAATGCGCTGTGCGAGCCGCACCCAGCTAAACGCGGGATTCACGCTCGGCAGCAGATTCGAGCCTTGCGTGCGGTCGCGATCCTCGATGCCGGCGACGATGCTTTGCACGTGACCGCGCAGCGGCGTGGGCTCGCCCATCACCGTGATGTCGACCGGTTGACCGATTTCGATCCCGCGCAGCTTGGTTTCCTCGAAGTAGCCGTCGACGCGGAACGAGTGCATGTCGACCACCGAGAGCACCGGCCGCCCCGCGGCGACGAATTCGCCGGCGCGCGGCGCGCGATCGTTCAGATAGCCGTCGACCGGGCTCACGATCGTCGCGCGCTGCAGGTTCAGCCTGGCCGTGTCGATCGCGACGTTCGCATCGGCCAGCGCGGCTTCGCCCGCCTCGACGCGCGAGCGGCTTTCTTCCGCGACTTCGGCTGCGACGAGGTCGCCGAGCTTGCGGTTGCGCGCATCTTCACGGCGCGCCTGATCGAGCGTCGCGCGGCGCTGCAACGCGGTGGCCTGCGCCTGGCGCAGCGCGAGCGAGTAGCGGGCCTGATCGATCACGAACAGCACCTGGCCTTGCCTGACCTGCTGGTTATCCACCACCTCGACCGACGACACCAGCCCGGAGATATCCGGCGCGACCTGGATCACGTCGGCGCGCACGTGTCCGTCGCGGGTCCACGGCGCGAACATGTAATAGGCGATCAGCTTCCACAGCACCAGTGCTGCAACCACGACGACGATCAAGGTCAGCAGGATCTGACCGACGGAGAACCAGGTTTTTTTCACGTTATTAGCTTGTGCGAAACGACAACGACAAGGCCCAGCACCAGCACATAGACGCCGAGATCGAAAATGGAGCGATGCCAGACGAGGCGGTAGAAGCCCACGCGCGCGAGCACCGCGCGGATCACCAGGTTGATCAGGTACGCGATCAACATCAGCACGAGGACGGCCGGCACGAACACACCGAAGACGTCGATTTCACCGATCATCGCGGGCACTCGGAAAGAGGTGGAACGGGTTGCGGGACGGGTGCATCAGCTGGCGGCCTGCGGTTCGGGCGGTGGCGGTGTCGGTGCCGTCACCACCGCGGGAAACAGCGAAAGACGCAAGCCGACCAGCGCGTGCAGCGCGTCGCGCAAATGGCGCGCCGAGGCTTGCGAAGTCGGGCTGGGCGCGCTCGCGTTGGCCAGCCCCAGCGCGGTCACGCGTGTGACGGCTGCGTCGATCGACCTCATCAGGCTAGCGGGCACCGGCCCGCGTTTGCGGCGGTTCACGCACTCCTCATAGTAGGTGCGCACGCCGTCGAGAACATGTTCGATCGCGGCCGGCGCTTCGCCGCCGAGCTTGTGGGTCAGGCGCCGCAGGTCGAGCGCATTGAAGGCGATGCGCAGATCGCGGAAGCTTTCGATCGACGGATGACGGTGATCGTCGGTTGCGGCGAGGCGCGGTATCAGTTGCATGAGCCGGTCGAGCATGCGCGCGGCGAGGTTGCGCTGGTCCTCGATGTGCCGCGCCGTCGTCGCCGTGAGCGCGACATCGGCCCAGCTCGAGCGCAGCAGGCGGGAGGCCGCGAGTTCGGCGCCGAACGGGCGCGTCACGCGGGTCCACACGTACGCGTAGAGCAGACCCGCGAGGCCCGCGAGATTGCTGTTCAGAAACGTCAGGAAGTTCGCGTCGTACGCGTCCTGAATGCTGATGAAAGTGGCGGTATTCACCGCGACCAGCACTGTCGCCATGTTGAACTGCGGACGCGGAATCAGCGTGCCGACCATGATGAACGGCACCGCGAACAGAATGACCAGCATCGGGAAGTCATGTACGTGCGGCAGCACTGCGAACAGATAGATGCCTGCCGCGACGACGCTGATGCCGGTCGCGACGAAGAAGCGAAACACCATCGGCGCGGGTTCGTCGAGCGCGGCGAAGAAACAGCAGGCCACCGCCGCGAGCGTCACCGCACTGGCGCCGTCGTTCCAGCCCGAGCTGATCCACAGACTGCACGCGAGAATGACCGCCGCCGCTGCCGACGTCGTCGCGAACAGCATGATGCCGCGGTCGTAGAAGCGCTCGGTGCCGCCCAGCCGCCAGTGGCGAAAGCGCGGCCGCCACGTGCCTTCTTCGCGCGTGATGATGATCCGTAGCGACCGGCAGTCCTGCCACACGTCGATGACCTGCTTCATGCGCCAGAGTGCATTGGACAGCAGCGCGCCGTCCCAGCCGGTGAGCGCGGCGGCCGGCGGGCGCATGGCGGCGATGCGCTCGCGCAGCGCGTTGGCGGTTTCGTCCGGATGATAGCCGCGGCTGACGGCGGGCAGCGGCTCGTTGAACCATGTGATGACATCGGCGAGCAACGCTTCGAGGCCTTCCGGCCAGCGGTGGCGGCCGCTGTTGTATAGCGCGATAAGCGGATCGGCGAGCGACGACATGATCGGCAGCAGCAGTTGCATGCGTCCGCGCAGTTCGTGCGCGCGCGCCACCAGGTCCGGCCGCGTGTGATCGTACGCGAGCTGGCTCAGCAGCAGTTCCAGACCGTTGATGGTGGCCGCGAGCCGCTGCCGGGCGCCCGAGATCGCCGAGCCGGCAATCCGTCCGGATAGCGTTTCCGTTGCATAGAATGCGGCATCGCGAAACCATGCGTCGGTCCGCTCGATGATGGTGGGGGCAAGCCGGCTCGGAAACAGCGCCCCGCCGACAATGCTCGCGCAGACGATGCCGAGCGTGATTTCCTCGGTGCGGCTGATCGCCAGATCGAAGACGCCGGCCGGATTCGTTACGGAGGGCAGCGCGATGATCGGCATCGTATAGCCGGCCAGCATGAACACGTAGCTGCGCGCGGTGCGGTCGGACACGGCCAGGTACAGCAGCGTGCCGGTCCACAGCGCGACGATCACACTGAACAGATATGGCGATTCGACGAAGGGCGGCACCAGCAGCACCGCGCCCGCTGCGCCGAGCACGGTGCCTAGCGCCCGATACAGCGCCTTCGAGCGGGTCGCGCCGACGAACGGATTCGAGACGATGTAGACGGTGGCCATCGCCCAGTACGGCCGTGGCAGTTCGAACCTGAGACCGATGTACAGCGCGAGCATGGCGGCGGCAAAGGTCTTGACCGAGAACAGCCAGTCGCGCAGGGAGGGATAGACCATGAAACGTTACGCCGGATCACCGGCGTGGTGCGGCGCCGCTGCCTGTGCTTTGCCTTCGTTGGAACCTGGCGCCTTCTCGGCCTTGCGGGTCGGCTTGCCTGCGGCGGATGCCGGCCTGGCCGGCGCGGGCTTGGACGCGGGGTGCCCGGCGGGCTCGGCGCCACCTTGCTCGGTGCGCGCAGCGGGCTCGGTCGTGAAGGCGTTCAGCACGCGCAAGGCTGCTTCGAGATCGCTGCGCGATACGTGTTTGAGCGCGTGAGCACGCAGCGCGACCAGTTCTTCTTCCATTTTCGCGGTGACGGCCCGGCCCTCGTCGGTGAGTGCCACGGTCTTCGCGCGGCGGTCGTCGGGATCTTCTTCGCGGCGCATCAGGCCCGCAGCACACAGTTGATCGAGCAGCCGCACGAGCGACGGCCCCTCGATGCCGATGTGGTCGGCCAGCGTCACCTGGCGCACCGCCGAGCCGAGCCGGCTGGCAATCAGGAGCGGCGTGGCGCACGCCTCGGAGACATTGAAGGCCGCCAGCGCGCCGTGACTCGTGCGCCGCCACTTCCGGGCGGCCACGACCAGGGTGCTGCTGACGGTGCGGCGCAGCGCATCGAGATTTGGCATGGCCGGTATTGTATTTCCAAAATATTCGTTAGCAAACTATTGAATTGGGAATTGTTGCGAGGCGGGGACAGTCTAGAGGCGCAACGCGATAGCGGTCCGACCGTCGCTGCGGGGCCGAGCCGTTGCAATGCGTAGGGGATAGGGCGTGGTAACCTGGCGAAGCCAGTAGATTGGGAATGCGATAGTGCCGCTCACAGCGCGCCGCGGGGCGATGCCCGCATGATGCAACCGCCAGGTCAGCGCAGCGGGCCGCTTATCACACCTGCGATGGGATGCCGCCAACTAGCGTGCGAGCCCGACCATTCAGCCGTCACGCCGCCAGCCCAAGCCGCACGGTGCGCGCCAGATCGTCGAGCTGAAACGGTTTGCGCAGAATCGTGCAGCGCTTCACCGCCAAACCGGAAATGTCCACGTCCGCGTAACCGGTCGCGAGAATCACCGGCAAATCCTCGCGCAGTTTGCGCGCTTCAGCGATGACGTCGATCCCGTTCATGCCGGGCATCGCGAAGTCGACCATGAGCAGGTCGGGCTTGTCGTCCTCGAGTCGGTTCAGGCCGGCTTGTCCGTCCGCTGCTTCGGTCACGGTATAGCCGAGCATGCGCAGCGACTCGACCAGCATGGCCCGCACCTCGCCGTCGTCTTCGACCACCAGTACCCGCTTCTCACCGACCGCGTTGGCTTCCGCGTTGGAAGCCACCTCGGTCTGCGGGATCGAGCGTTCGCGCAACGGCAGCCAGACCTCCACGGTGGTGCCGGCGCCTTCTTCGCTGAACAGACGCGCGGTGCCGCCCGCCTGCGTCGCGATGCCGTAGACCTGGCTCAGGCCGAGTCCCGTACCCTTGCCGATGGGTTTGGTGGTGAAGAACGGATCGAACACGCGCGACACGACTTCCGGCGGCACACCCGAACCCGTATCGGCGACTTCGAGCACCACGTAACGCCCGTCCTTGAGCAGCTGATCGGGCGCCGCGCGCTCCTTCACGCGAATGCGCAGCTGGCCGCCGGCCGGCATTGCGTCGCGCGCGTTGATCGCCAGGTTGAGGATGGCCAGTTCGAGCTGATTCGCGTCCGCATGCGTCCACATCTCGTTGCGCTCGAATTCGTTCGTGTAGCGGATGCTCGATCCGAGCGACACCGTGATGATGTCGTGCATGCCTTGCAGCAACGCGACCACGTCCACCGCTTTCAGATCGAGGTTGCTGTTGCGCGAGAAGGTCAGCAACTGACCGGTCAGTTTCGCGCCGCGTTCGGTCGCGCGTTTGACGGTGGCGGCCATGCCGCGAATGCGTTCGTCGCCGCTCACCCGTGCGATCAACTCCGCATTGACCATGATCACGTTCAGCAGATTGTTGAAGTCGTGCGCGATGCCGCCCGTGAGCTGCCCGAGCGCTTCCATCTTCTGTGATTGCACCAGCACCGCCTGCACCTTGGCGCGCTCGTGAATCTCCATCATCAGGCGGTTGTTGGCGGACGCGAGTTCGTGCGTGCGTGCGGCAATGCGGCTTTCCAGCGAATCGTTCAGCTGCACCAGCGCTTGCTGCGCCTCGATGCGTTCGGCGAGATGGCGGCGCGATTCGTACTGCCGCGCGCGTGCCCTCAGCGACGACGCGACCGCGCGCCGTAGCGTCTCCGAATTCAGTGGACGCTCGAGCACGACCACGTTGCCGAGCCGTTCGAGCACTTCGAGTCCCCGCGCGGAGCGCTGCCTGACGCGCGACGCGGCGAGCAGGATGAACGGAAAGTCGGACCACGCCGGCTGTTTTTCCAGCCATGTGAACAGGCGCGACGCGCGCTCGTCGACCAACGCTTCCTCGGCGATCAGCGCGGCGCCCGCGCCGGCGTCGAGCGCGTCGGAGAGCGCATCGGCGTCGCGGAACGTCACGCACGTGCGCTGATCCTTATGCAGGACTTCGGCAATCACATCGGCATCGCGGCCGAACGGCGCGAGAATCAGGACGCGTTGCTCCATGACCTTACTGCCCGGGCGTGGCGATGATACGGTCGGGCACGCCGAGCAGCGCGGTGCCGCCGCGATAGGACGGCAGGCCGGAGAGCACGCCCTCGAAGTCGCGCAGCGCTTCGCCCACCTCGACACCGCCGTGGGCAAGCCGGAACTGGCGGATCGAGCGTTCGTGGGCATTCGCTCGGCTCTTCACGGCGGTCACCGCGGTCAGCACTTCGCCGTGATACTCGAAATAGCGGAACAGCACGACGACGTCGCTCAGATAGCTGATGTCGATATCGTTCTGCACTTCGCCGATGATGCCGTGCTGGCCGAGCACCAGCATCGTGATAACGCCTTGCTGGTTCAGATAGCCGAGCAGTTCGTGCATTTGCAGCAGCAGGTAGCGTTCGCCGGGCATCGCCTGGAGATAGGCGTTCAGGCTGTCGATCGCGACATAGCGCACGCCTTTCTTCTCTACCGACATACGTACGTCGCTCGCGAATTCGCCGGGCGAGATTTCCGCCGGGTCGATCTGACGCAGCGTCAGCAGACCGCTCTCCACGTGCGGCGCGAGATGCATGCCGAGCGTGGCACAGCGGATCATCAAGGTGGTGAGCGTTTCGTCGAACACGTAGTACACGCAGCGCTCGCCGCGCTCGAGGGCCGCGAGCAGACACGAGACCACGGTAGTCGTCTTGCCTACACCCGACGGGCCGATCATCAGCGCATTGGTGCCTGGAATCAGGCCCCCGCCGAGCAGGGCGTTCAGACCCGCCGTGCCGGTGCTGACCACTGCCGGGTCGAATTGCGCGTGGTGCTCGGCGGCGACGAGGCGGGGATACACGTGGATGCCGCCCGTGTCGAGCGTGAAGTCGTGAAAGCCCTCGCGGAACTTGATGCCGCGCATCTTCGCGATGCGCGCACGGCGACGGTTGCCGCCGTAGTCGTGCGTGATGTTGTCGAGACTGATCACGCCGTGCGCGATGCTGTGCAATTGCACGTCGCCAGGTTTCGACGAGTTGTCGTCGAGCAGCAGCACCGTGCATTCGCGGGTCGCAAAATAGCGTTTGAGCGCGAGAATCTGCCGCCGGTAGCGTAGCGGGTTTTGCGACAACAGACGCAGTTCGGACAGGCTGTCGAGCACGATGCGCGCAGGCTTGAGTTCGTCGACCTGTTTGAGCACCTCGCGCACCGTCTCGCCCAGTTCGACTTCCGCGGGATGCAGCACGGACTGCTCGTATTGTGGGTCGAGGCCTTCGTCGGAGAGCAGCTCCAGGATCGTGAAGCGGCTCACATCCCAGCCGTGGCTCTCGCCGACCGCAAGCAATTCGGGACGGGTTTCCGAAAGCGTGATGTAAAGGCCGGCCTGTCCCTCCTCGACGCCTTTGAGTAGGAATTGCAAGGCCAGGGTAGTTTTACCTGTTCCCGGCGCACCCTCCACGAGGTACATGCGGTAAGGGGTGAGGCCGCCGCCCAGGATGTCGTCGATCCCGTCGATTCCGCAAGACAGGCGCGCCGGCGCGCCTGCGGCATGTGTGTTTGGCATGGTGTAGCGTGGTGCGTCGAATGGGTGGCCGGCGGTTGCCGTGCCGGTACGGCGCAGACGCAATTGCCGTGCCAGCGCTTTGGTTGGTGAGTCCCCCGGAGGCGATTGGTGTGCACTCGACGCAAGCGGTGAGCAAAGGAACTCCCCCTTGGTAGCGAACTAAGGAGCGGCGGGCTTTCGTTCGGCACGGCGCGTGCTGCAACGGCAACGCCAGCCTCATCGCGCTCGCTGGCTGGCGTCAGTGTCACCCGTTGGCTTGTTGCGAAGGACGTATGCTCATATGAACAGAATCCGACTATTCGCCGCCGCGCTTGCCGTTGGAACGCTCGGCGCGCTGGCGGTGGCCAGTGCCGCCTACGCCGACGATGCGCCGAGTCCCTGCGCCGCGCTCAAACGAATCGTGGCGGCCGCGCCGGACGGTCTCGCCTCGTTGACGCCGGACGACGGCAAAGGCGTCGCGCAACCCTACGGCGACGACGCGCAATGTTCGGCGAGTCATCGCAGCTTCCAATGCATGTGGACGCCGCATCGCGACGCCGGCTCGAATGCGGGCGCGCTCGAGGCGGTGGCGGCGGACATCGCGTCGTGCTTGCCGGACGCGACGCACGATCAGAACTCGCCTGGCCGCCAGCATTTCTATCTGGGCGCGAAGGGTAGCCGCACTGATATCACGCTGACGCCCGCGGGGTCGAACCGGTTGCGGCTGGTGGTGTCGGGCAAGTGAGGGCTGCAGCACGCACCGTGCACCGTTAGATAGATATCGGGGATGCCGGCCACCATGTCCAGCCGCGTTGTGAATGACGTAATTCGATCACCGACAGCGGGCCGATCTCGATGCGCGCAAACACTGCGGGCGACGCCCCGAGCGCATGAACGACCGCTGCCCGCAGCAAGCTCGCGTGCGTGATGGCGACGATGTTGCGCGTAGGGTTTGCTTTCGACGGGTTGCTGGAAGAGCCGCTGATCGCCGCTTGCGGTGCGTCGAGCCATGTCCCCATGCGCTTCACCAATTGACTGAACGACTCGCCGCCGTGCGGCGCCGCGTCCGCATCGCGCGTCCATGCGGCTAGCGCCGCTTGCGCGTCAACGGCAAGATCGGCAAGGCGCCGGCCTTGCCAGCAACCGTAGTCCATGTCCGCCAGCATCCCGTCGACCGTCGCGGCGAGGCCGAGCGCCGAGGCGGTTTCGCGCGCGCAAGTGGCCGGGCTGACGAAGACCGCCGCGTCGTCGGGAAGCACGATGCGCGCCCGTGCGGCCTTGGCTTGCGCGAGGCCAAGGGCGTCGAGCGGATCGTCGGCGGGGAAGCGGCCGGCGCGCTGCGCCGCCGTCGATGCGTGGCTGACCAGTAGGAGTCGCGCGTGCATTCGATTGGTTTCCATTGATGTGACGTCCGTGCTGATTCGTGGGCGCGTCGGCTTTACGCGACTTTGCGTCACGGAGGCCGCAGTTTAGCGCGTAGAATGGCGGGACTGCGAAGCGCGGAAGCCGGTGAAAGCCCGGCGCGGTCGCGCCACTGTAATCGGCACATAGAGCCGAAAGCCAGACCTGAGCTTCGCACTCTTCCTCTGCAATCTGCTATCGGGGCGCGCTACCCCAGGAGATGTCCATCATGACTGAAACTGTCTTCAATCCGGCTTCCCAGTCCGCTTCTCAGCCCTTTGATCAACCCACGCCGATTCCGCTACGCGAGTTGCTGCCATGGGTCGTGTTCGGCGGTTTGCTGCTGTTGCTCGCGCTTTACTTCGTCGGGGCGGAACAGGGCGCCACGTCACTGGTTTCCGGCATGTACGTGCACGAGTTCGTGCACGACGGCCGCCATCTGCTCGGCTTTCCCTGCCACTGACGGAGTAGAACAACATGGTTGGTAAATTGTTGGTACGCGGGATGCTCGCAGGCATCGCCGCGGGCTTGCTCACGTTCGGCTTCGCGAGATGGGTCGGTGAGCCGCAGGTCGATCAGGCGATCTCGTTCGAACAGAAGGCCGACGCCGCGCAAGGCGAGGCGCCCGAGCCCGAGTTGGTGAGCCGCCAGACGCAAGCGGGCGTGGGTTTGCTGACGGGCGTGGTGACTTACGGTGCGGCGTTCGGTGGACTGTTCTCGCTGGTCTTCGCGTACGCGTATGGACGGGTCGGGACGCTCAGTGCGCGTGCGCTGTCCGCATGGCTCGCGCTCGGCGCGTTCATTGCGCTGGTGATCGTGCCGACCTTGAAGTATCCGGCGAATCCGCCCTCGGTCGGCGATCCTGAGACGATCGGCACGCGCACCGGGCTGTTCTTTCTGATGATCGCGATCTCGCTGGCCGCCGTCGTCTTTTCACTGAAGGTGCGGCGCCGCGCAGTAATGAGGTTCGGTGCATGGAACGGCTCGATTGCGGCGGCAGTGGTGTTCGTCGCAATCATCGCGGCGGTGCAGTTATCGATGCCGGCCATCAACGAAGTGCCGGCGGCTTTTCCGGCGGTGGTGCTATGGAAGTTCCGCGTCGCCGCGATCGGCATGCAGTCGATCATGTGGGCGACTATCGGACTGCTGTTCGGCGCGCTGGTCGAGCGCAGCGCTTTCATGCGTTCGCATGGGCGTGGGGTGGTGAAGTCGGCTTGATAGTTGTCGGAAGCTGGATTGGCCGTGCAACCGCGCAGGCGGTTGTGCGGCGCATGCAAAGCCCGACATCGTGGCGTCTGGTGAATAGATGCAAATTACATCGGACATCTAATCAATCCGGCGTCGTCGCTGTGACGCTCAATTTGCGATGTTCTCGACTTTATGAAAATAATTGCGCGAAGGGGTTGACGGTGTGCGGGCTGCATCGCATAATTCGCCTCCCGTTTGATGACGGACGCGAAGAAAGCAGAGCTTCTGAGCGAATGATCTTTAAAAACTAACAGCCGATAAGTGTGGGCGCTTGATGCGCGATGCGGTGGGCGGGTTCCGAGGAATCTGCCTGCAGGCAAAAGTATCAAGTCTCACACAGTAATGAAAGAAAGGTCTG